>JAYVMQ010000146.1:0-3059 GCA_043758855.1 Chloroflexota bacterium | reverse complement strand
CAAATCCAGATCCACGTCGGCGAAAAGCTCGAGTTCCGGTACACAGACAAGGGCTTCACCCCGGCACACAACGCCGCAGTGTCCGATCCCGCTGTTCTCGACGTCCGGCAGGCACCGGGCAGCGGACAGAGCATTGTGACCGTCATCGGCAACGGCGTCGGCACGTCACTTGTCTTGGTGGGACCGACGACCGCGTGCAGCGGCGGAGCCAAGGAGCCGTGCGCGATCGCCTCCGTCACGGTTTCGTCCTCCTAGCGGAGAGCTGCAAAGACCGTGGCGGGCGGATCTGCGAACCGCCCAGGCCTCGACGCGATCCTCACGGCCTTCGACCAGGCAATGGCCGAACTCGCTGGGGTGCAGTTGGTCGCCTTCCGTGTCAGCGGACCGGTAGGACCTGGGCCAGATCGACGATCCGATGGCTGGGCTTCATCCCGAGCTGGGCTACGTGTTTGGTAAGGACGTGAAGTCGGCGGTAGCGGCGTAGCACTAGTGCTGACCATGTTCGACGCGGATCGCAATGATCTGCTCGGAGAGCACGTTGTTCCAGGGCTCCAACTCGCAGGCACGTTAGGGGTGCCGACGTAATTCGCTGACCTGCACCGACGTTTCTGGTCCGGGGGCCGCAGGTCAGTGGTTCGGGTGCCGCCAGAACCTGGAGTTCGATCACCGTTAGCGTGTCATCGATTTGATATGCGGCAAGTTCTCCCAGATCAGCGAACTAGGTCGGTGCCCCATGGTGGAGTCGTGGAAGTGACGGGGCAGGTCCATCCGCGACGCCGGCCCTCGGCGCGGGCGATGTGGATGCTGCGCGACAAGATCCGCGCGGTGACCACCCGATCCCGGACCGAACGGCCGGTGACCGACGTGGTGGCCGAGCTCAACCTGCGGCTTCGCCGGGCTTGAGGATCACGGTCTGAAGGGCTGGGCCGGGTACTTCCGCAAACTCCGGGCGGAAGTTCAACGCCGTCGACGGCTACGTCCACGAGCGGTTGGCGATCTCCGCCAGCCGGAAGCACGGCCGCGCGGGCCGCGACTGGACCACCCGCTACACCTATGGGTGGATCACTCGGCTCGGGCTCTGTCGCCTGACCGGAAACGTACGCGGAGTGACGGTGCCTGCCCGCCGGTGAACGATGTCGGAAAGCCGTGTGCGGGAGAACCGCATGCACGATGTGAAGCGGTGGGGGCCGGAAACGGAGCGTCACACGCCACCGCGCCAGTCCCCGACCCTACTCAGTCCGTACTCGAAGGCGTGTGGCGTGTGGTCGACGTCGGGCCTGGCCTCGTGCAGCGCCGCACCGATCTTTCGGGGGTCTGGAACCCCTGTCATCACGACCGGACGCACCTGACGGACGTCGAATACGAACGGGTATGAGTCCGTCCGTCAGGCACGGCCCGGACGCGCGCCAGACGCCCCAGACCCCCGAAAGTTCGGTGCGCTGCTGCATTAGCGGATGACGATGTCGTCGTGGACCCCGACGTTCGCCAACTCGATCCGGCCGTCGGTGAGGTACCAGCAGTGTAGGCGGCGGGCGGAACTCGTCCGCTGCTGGAGGAAGAAGCGGTGGCCTTTGGCACCGTCGGACGAGCGAACGACCTGTGAAACGCCACCTCCTTCAGAGGCACGCAATCCGTGTCCCTCGATCGGCGCGTCGAGGAGCACCGCGGCGACTTTCGCGACGATCTGTGAGCGCTTGATCCCCTGGCCCTCGATTTCGAAGAGTGTGTCCAGGAAATCAGGACCGAGGACGAAGTCCCGCGGCTGACCGGCATCAGGGCCGAGGTTCGACTTCAGGTGCTGACAGGCGACGGATATCTCGTGCCGGAACTGCGTCTCGGGGTCCTCGTACGCACCCCGGCCGTGCGCGAGATCCTCGGCGTGAACCCGCCGGCCGCGCTCACGACGACTCTGCTTCTCCGCGTCGTTGGCCCGGTCACGGTGCTTGCGCATCTCGGCGATGGCGTTGCGCTTGTCGTACTCGGCAGCGGCCAGTTGGAGCCGGAACTGACGGGCCTCGGCGCGAGCGGCCTCGAGTTCGTCCTCCAATGCGGACAGGACGTCATCGAGCTGTTCGGCGGCGAACTCCTGGATGCGCGCCCTGGTCTCGGCCAGGTCCGTGACCAGAGCGGCGGAAATCTCCCGTGCCTCGTCCCGTAGCCGATCGATCGACGCCGGGGGAGTCGCGGTCTCGACACGAGTCGTGTCCTCCGGAACAGACGCCGGTTGGTGCCGGCGTGCGACCTCGGTCGGTGACGGAACGGCTCGAGGTACCGGAGCCGGTTCCGACTCGGGAAGCCAGCGTAGTCCGATGCCGTGCGTGGTGCTGTTCACGCTCGTGACCTCGACGCTGACCGCGTCACCGGCGACGCGGGGCGGTGCCGTCCGGCCGCGCCGGTTGATAATCAACGTCCGTCTACCGTCAGGCATCTCGACCTCGATGCCGCCGAGATGGACGGCGACGACGCGTGCGTCCACGACGTCGCCGACCGCGAAGTGCGTGAACGCGTCCTCGGCGGGCACGGTGCGCGGGACCGAGGCCCGGACCGGCACTGACGCCTTCGATGTTCCCGAGTTGTGTGGTGCATCGTCGTATTCGACGTCCCAGCCTCGGTGGGCCAACTCGCGCAAGATCCGTGTCGCGGCGGCCGGCGCCTCGTAGTCGAACCAGCAGAAGATCAGCGGATGCTGTCTCGGGTTGTCGGCGGGCAGCAGGCCGGGCCACCAGATCCGGCTCGCGCCGCCGTAGACCTCGAAGTGCTCTGGGAGTGCGGCGTTCAGTTCCCATGAAAGTTCACCAGTCGGCAGCACGTATATCGGGAGGGCGCCGGCAGCCTCGGCCAATGCCTCGGCGTTCAGCAGTGGCGACGAGCTGTTCTGGCGGGTGCTCACGCACACCACCGGCTCGGTGCGTGCGGCGTTCAGGATATGGTCGGCCAGCCAGCGAACCTGGGGCAGGGTGTCAACGACGACGACGGGCACGATTCAGCACCTTCCAATGGGCGGCGAAGCGAACGGACGGCTACCTGGAAGTGACTGCCGGGCGTAGTGGGACGAGATC
>JAYVMQ010000145.1:0-4100 GCA_043758855.1 Chloroflexota bacterium | reverse complement strand
CACACCGCCACGCCGCGCTTCGAACGTGAGGTGATGCGCATCACCGGCAATCGCGGGGTCGACGTCGTGTTCGAGCACATCGGTCCGGCCACCTGGCAGCAGAGCCTGGCCAGCCTCCGTGTCGGGGGCCGTGTCGTCACCTGCGGCGGATCGTCCGGCCGGATGGCCGAAACCGACCTGTGGAACCTGTTCTGGAAGCAGTTCACCGTGCTCGGCTCGATGGGCGTGACTCGCCGGGACATGACGGACGTCCTGGAGTTCGTTGCCACCAGCCGCGTCCTGCCGCTCATCGACCGAACCTTCCCGCTCGCCGAGACGCGCGAGGCGCAGACGTACCTGGCCGACCGGCGGGCCTTTGGCAAGGTCGTGATCGTCCCGGACTAGACTTGGCTGGCGGCCGCGGCTGGCGGCCGCGGCTCCCGGGCCGTGCCGCTTGAGGTGGGTGAAACGATGCGCCTGCGGATCCTCGATCTGGGCGGGGTCGGTGGCCTTCGGTCCCAGGCCGTCTACCACGCGCTGTGTGACAGCGTCAGCGAAGGGGCGCCCAGCACGCTGGCCGTCCTCTATCCGACCGAACCGTACGTCTGCCTTGGCTTCCACCGGGACCTCGAGGAGGAGGTGGATACGCGCTTCTGCGCCGATCGCCGTCTGCCGGTCTATCGACGCCGGGTGGGCGGTGGCACCGTCTACCTGAACCCCGACCAGATCTTCTTCCAGCTGATCCTCCACGAGCGACAGGTTCGGATGAGCGTCGCGCGCGCGTACGCGCAGCTGCTCAGCCCGGCCGTGGACGCCTATCGGACGCTTGGGATCGCCGCCGAGGTGGCCGGGTTGAACGACATCGCCATCGACGGCCGGAAGCTGAGCGGCACCGGGATGGCCCGGATCGGCGACGCGGTCGTCCTCGTCGGCAACGTCATCCTCGATCTCGACCATGCCACGATGGCGTCGATCCTCAAGCTGCCCGACGCCTTCGCGCGATCCTGGGTCGAGCACAACATGCGCCACTGGGTGACGTCGATCCGGGGCGAGGGCTGCCGCGTGCCAACGTACCCGGAGGTCGCGGCGGCGCTCATCGGAGCGTTCACCGCCTGGGCAGGAGAACCGCCCGAGCACGGCCGGCTTTCCGAGCGCGAATGCGATCTGATCCAGCAGGCGGAGGAACGGCTGTCATCGCCCGGCTGGCTGCAGCGCGACAACTACGAACTCGCTCCAGCAACGCCGTCGCCCGTGCGCAGGGTGAAGATCCGGGCCGGCCGCTGGGATGGCATCTTCGACTGGTCGTTGCTCGGTCAACCCGTCCGAGCGTACGTCTCGGCCGATCAAGGTGTGCTGCAGGCCGTCCGGCTTGCTCCGTTGAACGGTGCATCGCCCGCGGACCGGCGGTCTCTCGAGCGGCTGGAGCGCATGCTGCCCGGAGTGCGCGCGATTCCGGATGAGATGACGATCGCGATCGCCACTATAGTGACGCAAGCGGATGCCGGTCGGCTCGCCGAGTTGCTGACGGTCGCCGGTCGATCGGACGGCTGACGCGCGGCGTCAACAGGGAGGGCAGCACGCGATGACCGAGCTCCAACGCTACCGCGTCCCGACTGACCGGGCGTATGAACCAGAGAGTCACCTCTGGGTGCAGCGAGTCGGGACCGTCGTCCGCGTGGGGTTGGACGAACTCGGGTCCGAGACGAGCGGCGACCTGGCGTTCCTCCAGCTGGCCACCCCCGGGACGCTCCTGGAGCGCGGCAGCGAGATGGGCAGCATGGAGGCCGGCAAGTTCGTCGGCCCGATCCTGTCCCCGATCCGCGGTACGGTCCGGGCGGTCAATCCGGCCGTGCTGCGAAACCCGCGGCTGGTCAACACCGATCCGCTCGAGGAGGGCTGGTTGATGGAGGTCGAGCTGGCGGACGACGAGGCGCTCGAGCATCTCCTGGTCGACCCCGCCGAGATCGAGGCCTGGTTTGCCGAGCGACTGCGGGACTATCGCCTGCGGGGAGTGCTGGCCGAGTGAACGCCCTGGCGAGCGCCCCCACCGACGCCTTCGAGGTGCGCCGCCGCCACTTCCCCGACGAGATCAACTTCCACGCCCCCGGCCTGAAGCGCTACCGGACGAGCGCCTTCACCCAGACGAACCCGCGCGCCTGGCTGCCGATCAGCCTGACCGGCGACGCCTGCGCCCTCCAGTGCGACCACTGCGCGGCGAAGGTCCTCATGCCGATGATCAGCGTCCAGGCCGGCAAGAACCTGTACGAACTGTGCGCGGAGCTGCAGCAGACCGGCACGAAGGGCGTCCTCGTCAGCGGCGGGTCCATGAAGAACGGCCAGGTGCCGCTGCTCAAGCACGTCGAGCACATGCGCCGGGTGAAGGACGAGCTGGGCATGAAGCTCATCTGCCACACCGGTCTGGTCAGCGAGGAGACGGCGGCCGGGCTCGCCTGGGCGGGCGTCGACGGGGCGATGATCGACATCATGGGCGCCGAGGAGACGATCCGCGAGGTCTACCACCTCGACGCGACCGTTGACGACTTCGAGCAGTCGCTGGAGCGGCTGACCCGCCACGGGCTGACCGTGCTGCCGCACATCGTCATGGGCCTGCACTATGGGAAGTTCCTGGGCGAGCAGACGGCGCTCGAGATCATCGCGAAGTACCCGGTCTCGGCGCTCATCCTGGTCATCCTCATGCCGGTCATCGGCACCCAGATGGCGGGCCTCACGCCACCATCGGTCGAGGAGAGCGCGGCCTTTTTCCGGACCGCCCGGCTGGCGATGCCGACGACCCGGGTCATGCTCGGCTGCGCCCGGCCGCTCGGTGACATGAAGACCCAGCTGGACCGCGCCGCGGTCGATATGGGCCTCAACGGGATCGCATTCCCGGCCGAGGGCGTGGTCGAGTACGCGGTCGAGCGAGGCCTCGAGCCGAAGTTCTACGAGTACTGCTGCTCGCTGACCTGGGGCGTCTGACGGTGGAGCGCTGGCGGCTCATCGTCGACGACGACGCGAGCGCGGCATTCGGCCTTGCGGCGGACGAGTTCCTCATGCGTCGATACGCCGGCGACGGGGAGTTCGGTGCGACGCTCCGGCTGTACACATATCGCTCGCACTGCGCGCTGGTCGGCCGATTCCAGGACACGACGACCGAGGTACGGCTCGACGAGTGCGAGCGCCTGGGTGTCGCGGTGAACCGCCGACCGACCGGCGGTGGGGCGATCCTCATGGGGCGCGATCAGCTGGGCATCGCGTTGACGTTCCGGGGCGATCGGCCGGATCTGCCTGGTCTCCCCGCCCACCTGTTCGCGCGCCTCGGGTCGGGCGTGATCGAGGCGCTGCGGACGCTCGGCGTGGAGGCCCGCTTCCGGCCGAAGAACGACCTCGAGGTGGACGGTCGCAAGGTCGCCGGTCTGGGGCTCTGTCGCGACGCTGGCGGCGGCGCACTGTTCCACACCAGCCTCCTCGTCGACCTCGACGTCGAACTGATGCTGCGGCTGCTCTCGATCCCTGCCGAGAAGATCTCCGACAAGGTCCTGCGCTATGTCGCCGACCGCACGACGACCGTCCGGCGTGGGTGCGGCCGGGACGTGAGCGTCGACGAGGTGCGCGAGACCGTCGCGGGCGCCTATGCGCGCACGTTCGGCGTCGAGCTCGTCGAGCGGCCACTGTCCGCCGTCGAGCTGGCCGAGATCGCCGACCTAGTGCGGACGAAGTACGACACACCGGAGTGGATCCATCAGCGGCGGCTCGAGGCGGCCGACGGGGATCCTCGGGCGCAGTCCCGGGCGGCCCTCGTCGGGGCGTGCTTCGGTCCCGCTGGTGCCGGGGTGGGCCACGCCCTGAGCAAGACGCCGGGTGGCCTCCTGCGGGTATACGTCGCGCTCAGCGGCGAGACGATGAAGAGTGTCCTCGTCACGGGCGACTTCTTCGCCGACCCGACCAGCGTGACCCGGTTGGAGTCGCGTTTGAAGTGGTCGCCCGCGGAGTTGCCGTTGATCCAGCAGGCGGTCGAGGCCGAGGTCGGTCCCGAGGGCGTGGCGCACGTTGGCAGCGGAGCGTTGACGGACGTCATCTGGCGGGCGGTCGAGCACGCCCGAAGAGCGAGGAGCGCAGTGTGA
>JAYVMQ010000144.1:0-4321 GCA_043758855.1 Chloroflexota bacterium | reverse complement strand
GCTCTATGAAATTCAGCAAGCAAGCGACACGACGTATCGAGCCTACGATTGGGGACGACCGCAGTCGGCCGGCCGGAAGCTGCATATCGAGGAATCGGTCGAGGTGACCGAGCCGGTCGGACCTGCCGACAGGGTCCACCCTGAGGTGGTCGCCGCGACTGGAGCGGCCGCCGCCATCGATTGCGCCCTCTTCGACGTCGATCTGGCCCGAGTCTCGCCCTCGACACCGTGGACGTCCGACACCGGCGGGCGGTCCTTCCACATCATCACCGTCACCGAAGGCACCGCCGAACTCACATGCGGGGACGAGCGAGTCAGACTTGGCAAGTTCGAGACGGCGCTTATCGCAGGCTCGGCGGGCGCATATCACGTCAGCGCCGTTGACAGGAGAGTCGGCCTTCTGCGGGCTACGGTGCCCGCCTAGGCCGGGCCGACGCTAGTGCGTTCGACGGCGGACGCAATCTCGGCCAGATCGGCGGGCGTAAGAACGAGCGATCCGGCAGGCAGCCAGCCGTCGACCTGGGCCGGCGTGCGAGCGCCCACGATCGCGCCGCTGACGCCCGGCCGGGTCAGCGTCCAAGCCACGGCCACAGCCGAGACGGTTGTTCCGTGGCGAGCGGCGACCGGCCGGAGGACGTCTCTCAGGGCCAGGTTCCTCGTCAGCTCGGGCTCAGTGTGGCTCGATGAGCGGCGCCGCCAGTCATCGTCTGCCATGACCGCGACGCGCTCTCGAGAGAACGAATCGGTCAGGATGCCCGAGCCCATGGGGCTGTAGACGATGACGCCGGTGCCGTGCGTGGCCGCCCACGGGATCAGGTCTGCGCCGGCGCCCTGACTAATCAGCGACAAGGGCGGCTGCAGCGAGTCGACGTGGCGGACCGCCTCACAGCGTTCCAGCAGGGCTACGTCGAAGTTGCTGACGCCGATGGCACGCACCTTGCCTTCGTCCACAAAGCGGGCCATCTCACCCCAAGAGTCCTCCACCGGCGTGCCCACCTCGTCGGGCCGGTGGATTTGGAAGAGGTCGATTCGTTCGACCGCCAGTCGTCGCAGTGAGTTCTCGACGTCGAGCCGCAAGGTCGCAGGCTCCGAGTTCCGCTGGGGCGGAGTCATCGGGTTGGCGGGATCCCACTTGAGGCCGCACTTGGTGAATACGAGCGGCCGATCCGCTGCCGGCATACCGGCCAGGGCGAGGCCGACCACTTCTTCCGAGTGGCCCAGGCCGTAGACAGCCGCGGTGTCGATCCAATTGACGCCGCGCCCCACCGCATGTGTGATCGCCCCGACCGAGTCGGCATCGTCCTGGGGTCCCCAGCCGAACGCCCAGCCACCGCCGCCGACCGCCCATGCGCCAAAGCCGACCGTGGTGATCTGGAGCTCACTCCTGCCGAGCGATCGAGTCTGGAGGTCCATGCCATTTCTCCCGCATGCTGGCCCTAACAATTGCGTCAGCCAGATTGTGTCACTCCTTCCGCCGACTGCCCAATCGGGCGTAGTGCCGCCCAACGCCGTAACCTTGGCGCGATGATACGAACCAGCGCCGGCATCCTCCTCTACCGTCGCCGAGAGGGCACTCTCGAGGTTCTGCTGGTTCACCCCGGCGGCCCCTTTTTCGGCCGTAAGAATCTGGGCAACTGGTCGATCCCCAAGGGCGAGGTGGATGCCGCCGACCCGGACTACGAGCAGACGGCTCGTCGGGAGTTCGCCGAGGAGGTTGGCCACCCGGTGCCCGCAGTGCCGCTGATCGAGCTTGGGTCCATTCGCCAGAAGGGCGGCAAGGTCGTGTACGCCTGGGCCATCGAAGGCGACATCGATCCGGCCACCATGACCAGCAACTTCATCGAATTCGAGTGGCCGCCGTTCTCTGGCAAAACCAAACGCTTCCCCGAGGTGGACCAGTGGCTCTATTGCGGCCCAGAGGATGCCCGCGCTCACATTAAGGAGGCGCAAATCCCACTCCTCGACCGGCTGCAAGCGGCCCTCTCCCGCGACCCGGCCGAGGGCCCGGAATCCCGTTGACCGAGGTTGTCGGCATCCACGGCGTCTCGGTCCTTCGGTCCGGCATGGCGCTTCTCGATGCTGTTGAGTGGCACGTAGACCAGGGCGAGCGGTGGGTTGTCCTGGGCCCAAATGGCAGCGGCAAGACAACGCTGATGTCCGTCGCAGCCACATATTTGTGGCCATCGCGAGGCAGCGTCTCCGTCCTGGGCCAAGCCTTGGGCACAGTCGATGTGCGCGAACTGCGCAAGCGCATCGGGCTCGTCAGCGCCTCGCTGCAGGCTCGCATTCCGCCCCAACTCACGGCCCGGGACGTGGTCCTAGCCGGAGCGACCGGCGCCATCGCACCCTGGTGGGATCGCCCCGGCCGGGATACGACTCAGCAGGCCACGGAGCTGCTCGACGTGGTCGGCTGCGCCGCGATCACGGAGCGCCGCTTTGAGCTGCTCTCGTCGGGCGAGAAACAGCGCGTCCAAATTGCGCGGGCATTGATGCTCGATCCGGCCCTGCTGCTCCTCGACGAACCTGCGGCGGGTCTGGATCTCGGGGCGCGCGAGCAGCTGGCGGTGCTGCTGGCCGGACTCAACGCCCGGCCGAGTCTCGCCGCCACGGTCGTTGTCACCCATCACGTCGAAGAGATCGCGCCCGGCACGACGCATGCCCTGGTGTTGCGATCCGGGAGGGTCGTTGCCGCTGGGACGGTGGCGGAGACGGTCACGGGTCCGGTCCTTTCCGAGGCCTTTGGGCTGGCACTTCGGGTCCACCGCGTTGGCGACCGATTCGCGGTCCAGGCAACGCAGGCTCCGCCGGACTAGCCGGACGCGCACCCGGTCCCAACTCGGCAGACAATGAGGCCCATGACGACACGAATTGAGACAGTGGCATTCGACTTGGGCGGAGTGCTGATCGACTGGAACCCGCGCCACCTGTATCGTCGGCTCCTCGACGACGAGGCCGCGATTGAGCGGTTCCTGGCGGAGGTCTGCACGCCCGCGTGGAACGCAACCCTCGACGCCGGCCGCCCGTTCGCGGACGGCGTTGCTCAGCTCATGCGAGAGCATCCAGAGCAGGCGGAGCTGATCGAAGCCTACCGGTCGCGCTGGTCCGAAATGCTGGGCGGCTGCTTCCCCGAAACGCTGGAGATCATGCGCCGGCTGCGGGGAGAAGGGATTCCCGTCTACGCGTTGAGCAACTGGGCGGCTGGGACCTTCGCGTCTACGCGCGACCGCTTTCCGTTTCTCGACGAGTTCGACGGAATCCTGCTTTCGGGCGAGGTTGGCGTCGGTAAGCCAGACCCGGCCATCTTCCGCCTGTTCCTAGAGCGTTTTGGACTTACGGCCGAGTCGACTGTCTTCATCGACGACAGTCCGGCGAACGTGGCGTCAGCGCGATCTCTTGGACTACAGGCTCTCCTATTCCAGGATGCGACCCAGATCAGGCGGGAGCTGCAGGCTCTTGGTCTGCCGGTCTAGTCCGGGTCACTCGTTTCCGTTGCCTTCTTGAGGCCGTGGCGCCTTTGATTGCCGATAGCCGCTCGGCCCTGATCCCCAGACGGGCGTTGGTTTTCGGGAGGCCAGGCCGACCTTTGCCGGCCGCATAGATTTACGTGAGACCAGTCTGGGTTACCTGGGGAAGGAGCCGTTCATTCCATCTGCCAGGACAGTCGCCAGCGGAATGAGGGATAGGGCCAGCCCCAGGATCGAGGAAATGATCAGCGCGCGGAAGCTGAAAGAGCGACGAGACATTGATGACTCCTTCTCGGGTACCCATCTGGAACCCGGGCCGGCGCGGCTTCTCGGCGGGCCGATCGTAGGGTCGGCAGGGGGCGGGGGTCAAGTATTCCTAAACCTTGGCGCGCGCTGGCAACAAACTGGTACTGCCGAGATCGAATTGGGAGTACACTTCGAAACATGCCTAGAGTCAGTCGCACACGTCCCCGCATCGATGACACCCCACTTGCACGCGAGATGGGCGAGCGCCTCAAGAAGGCCCGGCTGAGCGCCGGCCTGACACAGCAGCAGCTCGCCGAAGGGCGCTACACCAAGGCCTACGTCAGCGCCCTCGAGAACGGCCTGAGCCGGCCCTCGATGGCGGCCCTCAACTACCTATCCGGCAGGCTGGGCATCACCGCCAGCAAGCTGCTCAACGACCAGCCGGCCGCGTGGGCACGGCTGGAGGCGGATCTCGCACTTGCCTGCGGCCGCTGGGATGATGCCGTCACCGCCTATGGAGAGTTGCTGGGATCGGCAACCGCCAGGGAGACGCGCGCCGAGCTGCTGGCCGGCCTTGCCGAGGCCTTTTACCGGCGCGGCAAGGGCAGCGA
>JAYVMQ010000143.1:0-6781 GCA_043758855.1 Chloroflexota bacterium | reverse complement strand
AGCGTAGTGGTGGCATTTGCGGGCCTGTTCACCGCAACATTCCTGCTGCCGTTCCTGTTGCAGCAGGGCCGCGGCTTCTCGCCGATCGAAGCCGGCCTGCTGCTTACGCCGGTGCCGATCACGATGGCTCTCGTGGCGCCATTCAGCGGCGCAGCTTCGGACCGCTTCGGGCCGCGCGTCCTGGCCAGTACCGGCATGGCGATCATGGCTTTGGGTCTGTTGAGTCTGACCCTGCTCCCCGTCGACTTCGGTTTGCCGGACCTCATCTGGCGGCTCGTGCTGCTCGGCCTGGGCCAGGGCTTGTTCATGAGTCCTAACAGCAGCGCCGTGCTCGGCTCAGTGCCACGGCCGCGCATCGGGACCGCGTCGGGAACTCTGGCCCAAATGCGCGTCAACGGCCAGGCTCTGGGCATTGCTCTGAGCGGCGCGATCGTGGCAACGCGCCTGCCCATTCACCTCACGGAACTGGGAGGCGGTGTGCCCACCAGCGCAATGCACACAGCGGCGCTTACGGGCGCAATCCACGACGCTTTCCTGGTTGCGGCGGTCATCTGCTCCCTGGGGATCGTGGCCAGCTTGGTGCGCGGTTCGAACCGGACCGGCGGCGCAAACGAGGCGCGCAATTGAGGCCCCGCTCGCCTATCGTTGACGTGCCCGGCGGTTCGCACTCGGGGTCATGGTCGTTCCATGGCCAGATTGTCGGATTGGCCAAGGGGCCGCGAAGGATTACGGTGCACTGCATGGACGAGACGACCTCCCGCATCTGCCCCTGGTGCTCAACTGAGATCCCTGTCGGCGCCGGCGCCTGCCCGAAGTGCGGCGCATTGGTTGAAGGGGCAGTGGCGCCGGAAAACCCCGGCCTCACCGTGGACCCAACGGCTACCGCGGGGCCGGACGAGGGTCGGATCCCGGACGAGGGTCGGATCCCGGACGACTTCGAGCCCAAGGCCTGGCTGCAGGCAGACGACGACGGCACTCCGGCTAGCGACACCGCATTCGACCCGCCAAGCGACGAGGTGCGCCTCGAGATGCGCAAGATGGAACTCGAGGCTGAGATCGTCAACGCCGGCACGCTGGTAATGAATGCGACCGGCGACGAGTCGATCGAGGTGGGTGCCCCTTCTCGCGAGGCTCTCGTGGCGCTCGAGTCCGGCCTGCTCGACCCTGTCGGTCCGGCTGGTGAGAGTGACCTGGCCGAACTCGCGGCTCCATGGGAAGACCCCGAACTGGAGAAGCGCGTCTCGACGTGGCACGGTCCGGACGACGATAAGGTCTAGCTTCGGAACCACCCGATGCCGGGTCCCACTACCCGGCGGGCCTTGTCACATCAAGCGTGCGACCCAATCGCCTAACGTCGGCGGATGGATGTGGAATGCCGCTTCCTCCGCCAGTTGTTCGGCGGAATGCGCGTCGGGCGCCGTTCCGCCTTCCATCTCGTGGCCCAGGTGACTTAGCACCGCCCAGTGCCAACAGGACTCACCTTCGCAGCGCTCTACGACCAACTCGTAGCCGCCCACGCGAGTGCCCAGCGAGATCAGGACGTGACGCGCTTGGTCCCTTCGTAGCGCGTGCCAACAGCCGATCATCGGCTCACCTCCTCGGCCTTCCAGGCCGACTTCTACGGAGGCAGAATGGCTCCCGCATTGCCACGCATACAAGAGCCAGGGGTCCCGTTCCACCGCGGGTGGGCAAAATGAGGTCCATCTGAACGGAGGCCAATCCGGCGGTCCAACGCCCCCAAGCGTACGATTGCCAATGCCAGATATCGAGGGGCAGCCAAGCCCCACCAAGCACGAGGTGTTGAGATGGACACGAACGACAAGGCCGGACACGGCGACGCGACGGCCGCAGGCGAGCCCACCGGCAGCGAACCAGCCGGCCAGAGCCCGCTTCGAGATCAGGCGGGACGAGCGCGCGAGCTCGGCGAGCGCTGGATTGGGCAGCTCCAGGAGATGATCGATCAGGCAGGACGCCAAGCCGGGCCGGTGCTGCGCGACGTGGCCGCCAAGGCTGCCGAACTCGCCGCCATCGCCGCCGCGAACGCGGGGCCGGTGGCCCACAAGGCCGCCAACGTGACTGGGACGGTGGGCGAAAAGCTCGCTGCCCGGAGCAAGGATCTGGCCGCGGATCTTCGACGAGCCGCCGAGGCATCGCGCCAATCGACCGCTGCCGAGGGCAGCGCTGCCGAAAACGCGGCGGCCGAAACGACTGCTGCCGACCGGCCAAAGGTCGACGACGCCCCAAAGGGATAACTCGCGGCTGAGTTACCCCAGCGAGGGCTCTCGCAGCGCGGCCACTCTCGCGCGGAAGATCTCCGTGCCGTCATCACGGCTGAGCCGGTAAGCCCAGCCGCCCTCGAACGGCCACGCTCGGTCGACAAGCACCTCGTCACGCTCGGCTGAGGCCACGAAGTCCACCTCGTACCGCCGAGGCGTGGCAACTAGCAGCTCACCTGCACCCGCGGCCTCGAGGGCCTCCTCGAGGTAGTCGAGGTAGACGCTGTTGTTAACGTGGTCCATCGGGTCCAGATCCCGCCGCGCGACGCGGACCCGGCGCTCGGCGGCCCCGGCCGGCGCCTCGGGCAGGATCACCTTGAGCATCTTGAAGCTGGACGAGCCGTCCCTCACGAACGCGAGCATATCTTCGGGGACGCGCGTCGGGATGCCTCGGTCGTTGGTCATAACCCAGTCGATCTCCAGGTTGGCCAGGAGCTCCCCCGTGGTGTCGCGGACGTCGCATTGGCGCCGAGCGGAGATGCGGCGGTACCCGAAAACACGTGTGCCCACCACCACACTCGAGTACGTCTGGATCGGCCGCAGCACATCGAGGCGGACCGCCCTGACGAGCCAGACGAGGCCGCGCTGCGTATACCAATCGCGCCCGAAGCCAAGTGCGATCGAGTGCTGCCAGGCAACATCGGCGACCCACGCAAGGTAGATCGCGGTCCGCATCGTCTCAGTGGCGGTCGACTCCTCGAAACGGACGCGGTACGGCCGGACTATCCGGTAGGGCATGGTGTCGGACCCGCCTGCCGACCCGTCGGGCACAGCCGCCGAGTCCTCCGACACCTCGCTCACGCGCCAGACTCCGCCAGGCAGTCGAGTTCATCGAGCGCCACCAGCCGAGTTCCGGCGCGGTTGGCGGTCGATCGATCGAGCCTGATCTCACACGAACGGCGGGCGTCGAAGACGACGATGGCCACATCGAGTTCTATGTCTTCGTCCGCCGCATGCGCTCGGGCGTCGTCGAGCTGATTGAGGACGTCGGCATTGATACCCCGCGCGCCCCACTTACAGTCGTAGACTTGGGGCCGCGTCGCCGACTCCACAGTGACGTCGTAGGGGTGGATCTCGGCCGGCACGCCGTCGAATAGAACGCGCCTTTCGCGCCGAACCGGGGTGCCCGCTGCGGCGCCCACCACAAGGAGGCGCGCCGTCAGCTCTTCGACTAATGCGCCCCGGTAACTGCTTCGGGCCGCCTCACCGCGATTGGCCACTTCCAGCGACGCCTGCAGAATCTGCTCCGCCCGCGTCCGCAGCTCCGAGGCCGCGCCCTCGCCAAATAGTGCCGGGAAGATTCGCCGCCAGATGTCGGCTTCCGTCCGCTCACCGTTCATCACCGCGCGGGCCAACCAACGTTCAGCCGTGGTGGCCGCTGTCAGCAGAGCTGCAATCCGGGCAACGAGCAGGTCGGCCTGGATGCCCGCGTATACGACGGCGCGTGCGTCCTTTGCGGCGTCCTGGAATCTCATCGGTCGACGCCCGCGCTACCGGCGATGATCGCGTCGTCGCCGGAGCTGAACGCATCGCCGTCCACGTCGCCGGCGAGGGCCAGAGCCACGACGTGCGGGAACGTGGACAGCCAGTCGATGGCCTTATGCGGATCGGTGATCAGGCCTATCTCGGCCACGGCCTCATACACGGCAGCAGTCTGGTTCGCGGTGAACGGCTGCCCCGAGTCGGCGAGGGTCTGGATACTCTGCAGGTAGGCGTCCGCCAGGTCGGTGACGTACTGCCACTCATCCTCGACGGTCTCTGCCAGATCGGCGAGGGTCCGGTAGGCCTCGACGGCTCGTTCTACGACCTGATCTGCATCGTTCACCCGTTAAGCGTAGCGGCGGAACGGGCAGCGTGGCAGGATTGGATGATTCGATTGCGTGGAGGAGCGAAATGGACCTTGGTCTGAAGGGTCGAACCGCCCTGGTTGGAGGGGCATCCGCTGGCCTGGGGAGGGCGACGGCGGAACGTCTGGCGGCCGAGGGCTGCAAGCTCGCGCTCTGGTCGCGCGGCGGCCAGGCGCTTGAGCAGGCGGCGGACGAGATGAGGCAGATGCATTCGGTCGTCGTGGTGACCATTGCCGGCGATGCCACCGATCCAACAACTGCCGCCAAGGTTGCCTGGCAAGCGGAACGGAGTCTGGGCCAGATAGACATCGCGATCTTGAACGCGGGCGGCCCGATCGCGTCGGAGGCTACTCACACCGATCCCGACGATTGGCGCCGGTCATTCCAGCTGCTCGCGATCACCCCGATTGAACTGGCGACACTACTGCTGCCGGGCATGCGCAAGCGCGGCTGGGGTCGGATCGTATCGATACTGTCCTCGGGAATACGGCAGCCGATCCCGGAGCTCTCATATTCCAACGCCTGCCGAAGTGCGTTGCAGGCGTGGCTGAAGACGATCGCACCGGAGGTCATCCCCGACGGTGTCACGGTCAACGGCGTCATCCCCGGCCGGCTCGACACCGAACGAGTGGCCACGCTGGACAGGGCCAAAGCCTCCAAGATGGGCATGACGCCGAAAGAGGTGCGAGCTCAGAGCGAGAGGTCCATTCCGGCCGGTCGCTACGGCCAGCCGGACGAGCTGGCGGCGTACGTCGCCTGGCTTTGCTCGGACCTGTCGTGCTATCAGACGGGCACCTTCGTCCCGATCGACGGTGGCAGCCTGCGTGCCCTGCCATAGCCAATCCCTCGCGATTGGCTCGCCGACCGGGGTCGCCGCGGGCGCTTGTCGCCGTGGGCGCTAGTCGCCGCGGTGGCCGGAGGAGCGAATGCCGAAGGTTCCCCAGCGGCCGGTGTAGGGCAGCCAGTCCTCCACGACGTCGTCGACTAATGCGGATGCGGGGCCTTTTTTGAGGGCCTCGAGCAGCAGAACCAGGTCCTTCCGAGGGCCTTCGGCCACGCACCGGAGGCTGCCGTCCTGCTCGTTGGAGACCCAGCCGGTCAGGCCGAGCCGTTCAGCCCGGGAGACGACGTAGTAGCGAAAGCCGACGCCGTGAACGCGACCGCGCACCGTTGCCTCGAGGCGGGCCGTCTCACGGCTGCTCACCGCGGTCCCGCCAGGTTAGGGGAGCCGGCAGTTGCCGCGGACATGCCTACCGCCGGGCCGCTCCCCGATTCGATGTGCGGCCAGCTCAGCGCCAGAACGTCCAGCGCAAGCTCGGGGTTGACGTTCTCGTCGAGCTGGCGGTCAGTCACCGCGATCTGCGCCAGGAAGCCCATCAGCGCGGCGGCGGAAACGGCCGGAGCGATCAGCCGGAACTCGTCCACCAGCCCAATCTCGTGGAGTTGGCGCGCGCCGCCTGCCTTGGCGACGGCGATGTCGCGGGCCACGGCTGCCCAGATCTCCATCAGGGTGGCCGCCGCCGAACGGCGGGCCGAGGCTGCCAGCTTTCCAGCAAGCGGCTCATCATTCGGGGCCACATCGTCAGCCCCGGAGGTTGGTGCATCTGCCGCTTCAACTTCGGTGGCTGCCGTGGTTGCCGGCATAGTCGATGCCGTCTTGCCCTTCCGACCCCGCCCTGACGCGCCGGTGGGGCTGCTCGCGCCCTTCCCTGAATCGGTCGTTGTGTTGTCGCGACGCGCTTCGGTCAGGGCCGCATCCAAAGCAACCGCCGACTTCATCAGCTCGCGGACCGCGGCCAGTCTGGCCTGGCGGCGGGCGGACAACATGTCCAGAATGCCACGCGCGATCTCTCCCCGAACTCGCTCCGCTACGGTTGAGCGGGCATAGGCCAGAGCCAGTCCAGGCCGGCCGGTGGCGATGCGGGCGAGCCGCGCCGCCTGAGGCGCATCGGCCACGCCCAGCTCAGCGAGCCATTCTTCGATCTCGCGGTTGCCCACAGGGCTTAGACGGACGCGAGCGCAGCGCGACCGGACGGTTGGCAGCAGGCGTTCGTCGTCGTCGGCGCAGAGGACGATCGTGACGCCCGCCGGGGGCTCCTCAAGCAACTTGAGCAGGGCGTTCTGGGCATCCTCGTTGAGGCGGTGGGCCTGCTCCACGATTGCGACCCGCGCCCCGCCTTCTGCGGGCAGGAGCGCCAGCTCACCGATGAGGTGGCGAGCCGTGCCCGGGTCCGGGTTGGCTAAGACACCTATCTTGACTTGCCTACCCGGCCCTCCTGGGGCGAGCCGATGCAGGTCGAGGTGGTTGCCACTCGCCACCAGGCGACAGCCGCGGCAGGCTCCGCAGGGCCGCTCGGCCGGATCTG
Source organism: Chloroflexota bacterium (assembly GCA_043758855.1). GTDB lineage: Bacteria > Chloroflexota > Limnocylindria > Limnocylindrales > CSP1-4 > Fen-1039. Next base: position 292 of record JAYVMQ010000143.1, on the reverse strand, counting down.
GGTCACGGCACAGCAGGCCCGCGGCCAGGTCAAGCGCCAGCGTGGTCTTGCCAATCGAGCCGGGACCCGACAGCAGGACGGCGTGCGGTGCCTGGCCCAGGACCATGGATGCGATCTCGGCCAGAGCACGCGGTTGGCCGCGTGTTGCGGCGTTCTTCATGGTCGACGCCGCGGGCGATGGGCTGGCTACTCGCCAGCTTTCTCGCCCGCAGGAGCCTCGCCCGCAGGAGCCTCGCCCGCAGGAGCCTCGCCCGCAGGAGCCTCGCCCGCAGGAGCCTCGCCCGCAGGAGCC
>JAYVMQ010000142.1:0-7848 GCA_043758855.1 Chloroflexota bacterium | reverse complement strand
GTCGGCGTAGTCGACGACGTAGGAACTCACGTCATAGGCGAGGCCCTTTTCCTCGCGGACGGACTGGAAGAGACGGCTGCTCATGCCATCCCCGAGGATGGCGTTAAGAACCTCAAGTGTCCAAGCCTCTGGGTCATCGCGTCGCAACCCAGGTACGCCAAGACAGAGCTGGGCTTGCGTCGTGGCCCGGCGGACGGCCATAACCCGCTCGCCGGCGGGAAGAGCCGGGGCGGGCGCATATGACAGTCCGTTGGCCTTGCCCGCGCCAAACGCTCGGGAGGCAAGCTCGACCGTGTCGTCATGAGAGATGTCGCCGGCCACCGAAACGACCACGTTGCCGGGTCGATAGGCGGAGGCCCAAAAGGCCCGAAGGTCAGCTTGGGGCAGAGCCCGGACGCTCTCCTCGCTTCCAGCGATCTCACGGCCGAGGGGCGTATCACCGAACATCGCCAGATCGAAGAGCGTATGGACGTGCTCGCCCGGGTCATCGAGGTAAGAACGAATCTCCTCGACGATGACGGCCCGCTCCGACTCAATCTCCTCGCTGCGCAGATGCGGGCGAACGATCAGTTCGCCCAACACACTCATCCCAAGGGCGGCCTCGCTACGCGGCACTCGGACCCAGTAGACAGTGGACTCGCGGTCTGTGGCGGCATTGAAGCTGCCGCCGATCCCCTCAATCGCCTCAGAAACCGCCCGGGTCGTGGGGTAGGCCTGCGTGCCCTTGAATGTGATGTGCTCCATGAAGTGGGCAGCGCCCGCTTGCTCGGCCGACTCCAGGCGCGAGCCTGCCAGAACGTAGGCAGCAATGGATACGGACCTGGCACTTTCCAGGCGCGATGTGATGACGCGCGGCCCATAGGGCAGCGCTGTGCGTTCGTACATCGAGCCAATGCTAGCGGAAAGCCGGTGCGACCCGACATGGGCCAGAGGTCACCGGCACACGAAAGCGGCCGGCACCCATCCGGGTACCGGCCGCTCCATAACTACGGCGACTACTTGATGAAGGTCTGGATCCAGTCCTTCGCGAAGTAGACAAGGAACGCAAAGGTTACGCCGTACATGAGCCAGTGAACCTGGTTCCACTTGCCCTTGAGGACCTTGATGAGTACCCACGAGATGAAGCCGGCGCCGATGCCGACCGTGATGTCGTAGGTGAGCGGCATGAGGATGATGGTCAAGAGGGCCGGCAGGCCGTCTTCGACATCAGCGACGTTCACGTCCTTGATGAGCGTGAACATCAAATAGCCGACGAGAACCAGGGCCGGAGCAGTGGCCTGCGCCGGGACGATGCCGGCTAGCGGGGAGAGGAAGATTGCCGCCAGGAAGAGGAGGCCGGTGACGACGGAAGCGAAGCCGGTACGACCGCCCTCGGCGACGCCAGCTGCGGATTCGATGTAGGTCGTGTTCGAGCTGATACCGGCCATGCCGCCGGCCACTGCTGCCAGGGAGTCGACGACTAGGACGAGTCCGATCCCAGGAACGGAACCGTCTTCCTCGGCCAGGCCTGCCTCTTCGGCGACGCCAGTTACGGTACCCATGGTGTCGAAGAAGTCGCTGAGCATGATCGCGAAGATCGTCAAACCCGCCGTGATCCAGCCAAGCTTGGTGAACGCGTTGCCGAGATCGAAGTTACCGAGTGTCGTGAACGACGGTGTGACCGTAAGGCCGCCGTCGGGGATCTTGGCAACGCCGACCATCAAGGCGACGATCGTCGTCACGAAGATGCTGATGATCAGGGCCGCCCGGATCTTGAGTACGTAGAGCGAGATGGTAATCAGCAGGCCGAGCAGAAACACGAACTGAGCAGTCTGCGTCGGGAAGGCGAGGCCGACGATCGGCGAACCACCTTGGGGAGTGACGATGAGGCCACCGTTGACGAAGCCGATGAAGAGGATGAAGAGGCCGATGCCGACGCCGATCGATCGCTTAAGCGCAATCGGCACTGCAGCCATGATCGCTTCCCGAAGTCCCACGATAACCAGGACCGTGATGATCAGGCCTTCGATGACGATGACACCCATCGCACCGGCGACGGTGAGGCCCTTCCCAGCGATCAGGGTGAACGCCACGATGGCGTTTATCCCGAGACCAGCGGCCAGGGCGAGCGGATACCGGCCGACAACGCCCATCAGGATCGTCATGAGTCCGGCGATTAGCGCAGTGGCCGCCGCGTAAGCGATCGCATCCTCGGGCTTTACGGCCAGGCCCGCAGCCTTGATCCCTCCGAGCAAGATGCTCGGGTTCACGAAGATGATGTAGGCCATGACCATGAATGTGGTCAAGCCTGCTCGGGACTCGGTAAGGATGTCCGTGCCGCGCTCGGCAAACTTAAAGTAGCGCGCTATGAAAGCCAACGCTTTCTCCTCCTGGCTGACTCCGCCTGGTCGTATCCCGTCGCTTGATGCCTACCCAGGGAAGGCCCCGGGGCAGCGTCTCCTCCTGGCCGTGTCTCCACACGGCCCACCACGCTTTCGCCGGGATCGATATCGGCCAAGCCTTACCGGGTCACGGTCTCGCCAGGTACAGGTTCCCCCTACTCGGCCTCGTTGACGTCGGGGCCGAGCAACTCCATTTGGACGTAACCATTGGCATCGAACTCGAGTTGTGGAGTCTCGATCGTGTCGCCGACGGGCACTCCGGCGGGCGCGAAATCGATGACGACGGCTTCGTCGCCCTGAACCAGACGATATGTGAGCAGCTGGTCTGGACGGGTATCGAACTCGAGGTGCTCGAACGAATCCACGTTCAGGCAGATCGAGAGCGAGGTGAAGAATGTCGATGTCTCCGGCTCGCCTGAGACGATCCGTTCAACCCAACCCAACCCATGCTGAACCAGCTCATGGCCACGATAGTGACGGTAGGCCACGGTCTGTTTCTCGAGGGGTCGCAGGACGTTGAGCAGGTCGGTCCGGCTCGAGACGATGCCGCGATTTACGAAGAATTTCGCGGGCGGCACGGACGACACCACTCTCCTGGGGCAACGGGGGGAACGATTCAGGGCGCCGGTGACGGACCGGTGGATCGTACCTCAGGGCCCACCGCCGGACAAGGTGAGGGTGGCAATGTTGGCCCCAAAAACTTGCCTATTTCACACGGAACCGGCATTGGGCAAGGGGTTCGGTGGCTGGCCCGGCCCGATCCTGCGGATTCTCAGCAGACGACACCGAATATGCACGCCCTATGCGGGTCGGACTGGAATATCGGAGGCCGAGGGCTCGATTCGGCACGGTTGACTGTTCGAGAGGCCTGCAAGTCGGCAACGGGTTGGGCTGGGTCCCGCCCAATGTCGATCTGGCGTGAATTCGGCAAGAACCGCAGCAGTCGGGCCAGATCCGACCGCCCTCGTGCGGAGGCACGCTATGATCGCCCCATGCTGCTCGCCCTCGACATCGGCAACACGAACGTCACCCTTGGCCTGGTCAATGGGGAGACGATCATTGCCAGCCGACGAGCGGCGACCAGAGCTACAAGCACGGCCGACGAACTCGAACTTCTGATCGACGGGCTGCTCCGCCTGGATGGGGCCTCCTTCTCCGACGTGACGGGCATTTCCGTCGCCTCGGTCGTGCCGACGCTGACCGGAGCGACGCTGGCCGTCGCCGAGCGCCGAGGCTTGCAGCTGCTGCAGGCCAGCGCCGCGACGATGCCCATGCCAATCCGTGTCGACCGCCCGAGTGAGGTCGGCGCCGATCGGCTGGTCAATGCCCTAGCGGTCGGTCGGCTGTACGGCATGCCGGCGATCGTTGTCGATTTCGGGACCGCGACCAAGTTCGACTGCGTCTCGCGCGACGGTGCCTACGTGGGCGGGGCCATCGCCCCCGGCCTCGAGTTGGGCATCGAAGCCCTCGCTGCCCGTACCGCCCGCCTGCCCCGGATCGAACTCAGAGAGCCCGAGAAGGCAATCGGCACCGACACAATCTCGGCCATGCAGTCCGGCGTCGTGATCGGCTATCGATGCCTGACCGTTGGCCTGCTGGACCGGATCAAGCTAGAGCTTGGGCGGACCGAGAAGGTCGATTTGGAGGAGATCCAGGTCGTCCTGACGGGCGGCCTTTCTGCGGCGCCGTGGGCGCGCGGTTTGCAGGGTGTCGACGCCATCGATCCTGAGCTGACTCTCAAGGGTCTGGCAATACTGTGGGCGCTGGCCAACGGCTCGACTGCGGTCGCAGACTCGCCAACGGCCGGCTGGGCAGGTAGCGCTGCCGGCTCGATTCACATCATTTCGGAGCGAGACCAATGAGCGAGTCAGGGGGACGCCTCGCCAACCGGCGGATCGCCCTCGGCATCACCGGTTCGATTGCTGCGTACAAGGCCGTCGAACTGCTACGGCTGTTCCAGAACGAGGGAGCTGACGTCCGCTGCCTGATGACGACCTCCGCGCTCGAATTCATCGGGACGCTCACGCTCGAAACGCTGAGCGGGCACCCGGTCGACTCGGACGTGCTGTCGCTCCAGGCTGATGGCCGCATCGGACACATCGCCGTCGCGCACGATGTCGAAGCGATTGTGGTGGCGCCCGCAACGGCCCACTGGCTCGGCGCCATGACTAATGGCCTGGCCGGCGACTCGATCACCGCGGCCTGCCTGGCCACTTCCGTTCCCGTGGTCGTTGCCCCGGCGATGGACGGCGGCATGTATGCCCATCCCGCCACGCAGGCCAACGTAGCCCGACTGCAGGAATTCGGCTACCTCATCGTGGAGCCGGAGACCGGCATTCTCGCGTCCGGTATGACGGGCCAGGGCCGCCTTGCCACTCTAAGCCGCATCGTTGACGCTACCGTCGAAGCGCTCATGGGCGTTCCACCCGCCTCGCCCGGAACGCCCGCCTCGCCCGGAACGCCCGCCTCGCCCGAGCTGCCCGAGCTGCCGAGCGGCCCAACCCGCACCGACCTCGCCGGTCTCCAGGTCGTCGTGACCGCGGGCGGCACCGCCGAGCCCATCGACCCCGTGCGCTTCATAGGCAATCGATCGAGCGGCAAGATGGGCGTCGCAATTGCCGAGGATGCCCTGGATCGTGGCGCGTCCGTGACTATCCTGCTGGGCAACCACACCGTGGAGCCGCCGGCGCGCTGCAACGTGGTTCGTGCGGAGACCGCGGCTGAGATGCAGGCCGCGCTGCGCGCCCTCACCCCTCCCGAAGGCCCGCGTTTCGACGTGTTGATCATGGCCGCGGCCGTGGCGGACTTCCGGCCGCGGACTGCCTCCGCCACGAAGATCGGGCGCGGGGACGGCCTGACGCTCGAGCTGGAGGCTACGCCGGATCTCCTCGCCGAGACCTCAGAACGAGTCCGCAGCAGCATCCGAGGTGTCGGCGGACGCGCACCGGTCCTCGTGGGGTTCGCGGCTGAGACGGGTTCGCTCGCGCGCGCGCCCGAGAAGCTGCGGGTAAAGGGCGTGGATCTGCTCGTCGCCAACAACGTCGCCGATCCGGGTTCCGGCTTCGGCACGGACACGAACAAGGTCACCATTTACTCGATGGACGCCGCTCCGGAAGAGCTGCCGCTTCTTTCGAAGCGCGATGTCGCCGAGTTGTTGCTCGATCGCGTAGTCGTCCGCCTCGAGGCAGTGGCCGCCGCCGCCGGCGCCGGCGCAGGCGCAGGCGCAGGCGCCACGACGGTCGATGCCACCAGGTCTGGAGCCACCGACGCGGACAGCGCGCCGCCAATCGAGACCAGCCCGTGAGTCAGACTCCAAATACGCAGCAGGCCGCCCGCCTGACCATCGCCTCGATCGCCCGCCTGTACGCCGATGGCGAGCGCATCGCGATGCTGACCGCCTACGACTACCCCACCGCACGCATCCTCGACGACGCCGGAATCCCTATTCTCCTCGTCGGCGACTCGCTCGGGCAGGTGATGCTCGGCTACGACAGCACCGTCCGAGTCACGATGACCGAGATCCTCCACCACACCAAAGCAGTTGTTCGAGGTACCCGGCGATCCCTGGTGGTGGCTGACATGCCATTCCTCTCCTACGGCGTCACGCCCGAGGCAAGCCTGGAGAACGCGGGCATCCTTATGCGGGAGGGCGGCGCCGGAGCGTTGAAGCTGGAGGGCGGCGAACGTAGTGCCCGAACCATCGAGACCATCGTCAAGGCCGGCGTCCCAGTCATGGGCCACATCGGCCTGACACCCCAATCGATCCATCAACTCGGCGGCCATCGAGTCCAGGGCAAGACCAAAGAGGCCGGCCGGCAGCTCCTCGCCGACGCACTCGCCGTCCAACAGGCCGGGGCCTTCGCAATGGTCCTCGAGCTAGTGCCGGAAGGGTTGGCGGCGGCGATCACCGAGCGGTTGCACGTCCCGACGATCGGCATCGGCGCCGGCGCAGGCTGCTCCGGCCAGGTCCAGGTCGTAACAGACACACTTGGCATGAGCGCCGAGTTCACGCCGCGCCACGCCCGCCACTACACGGAGCTGTACTCGATCATCAAATCGGCGGCCGAGGCATACAAAGCAGACGTCGCCGCCGGAACGTTTCCCGGCCCGGCCGAAAGCACGCGCATGGATCCGGCTACGCTCGAGCAGATCCTCAGTTCCAGCCTGCTCAATCGGCCGGAGATGGCCGAAGTCAGCGGAGGCATTCCGCTCGATCGGGACCTCTAGAGGTGGGCAACGACGCTCCCTCGCCGGCCGTTCGAACCGTTCGCGTCCTGCGAACTCGCGCCGAACTGCGTCAAGCCCTGGCGGCCGCGCCCCGACCGGTCGGTCTGGTGCCCACGATGGGCGCCCTTCACGATGGCCACGCCTCGCTGATCCGGCGGGCGCACCAGGAAAGCGCGACGGTCCTGGTGACGATCTTTGTCAACCCACGCCAGTTCAACGAGACGGCCGACTACGATAAGTACCCCCGCAACGAGGCGGCTGATCTGCGCCTAGCCGGCCTCGCGGACGCCGACCTGGTTTGGATCCCGACTGTCGACGAGGTCTACCCGACCGGATTCCAGACGAGAGTCCGCGTCGGATTCCTTGCCGAGTCGCTCGAGGGCGCGGCCCGCCCGGGCCACTTCGAAGGAGTCACCACGGTCGTGGCCATCCTCCTGGGGCTCACCGGAGCCGAGAAGGCGTTCTTCGGCCAGAAGGACGCGCAGCAGCTAATCGTCGTCCGGCGCATGGCTGGCGACCTCGGCATGGCCACGGAGATCGTGGCCTGCGCCATCGTACGCGAGGTCGATGGCCTGGCCATGAGCTCACGCAACGTGCTGCTAACGCCCCCGGAGCGGGCGGCCGCCCCGGTTCTGCGACGCGCACTGCTGGCCGCCAGGGCCGCGTACGACGGCGGCGCTCGTGACGGCGACGTCTTGCGGGCCGCAATGAGTGACGTGCTCTCGGCCGAGCCACTCGCCACACCCGAGTATGTGAGTTGCGCCGACCCTGCCACTCTGCGCGAACTCGCCACGGTCGAGGGCCCGGCCCTCCTCTCGATGGCGGTGCGGTTTGGCGGCGTGCGGTTGATAGACAACGACCTATTGGCCTTCGGGCAATCGTGGAGTAGCGGATGGGGAGGGCAATAGCTTTAGCGGAACCAGCCAACCTATGCGTGATGTTGCCTATCGTCGCGCCGCACGAATGAGACCGGGGCGAGAGGCCGGCGAAACCCCCGCAACACGCCTGCACCGTCCTCGGGAGGTCATCGCCTCAGCCGGCCGCCACCGAAAGGTTGCCCTTAGAAAGACGCCCGTAAAGGTTACGGGTACGGGACGACGGTGTTCGTCGTCATTTTCGGCTCACGGGTAGCTCACCACCGGAACCACGGCATCGGGGTTAGCGATGGTCGACGACCCGCCAACTCCGTTGACCACGTTCTGGATGCCACCGAAACCGGCGGTGGAGAGGAAGATCGTGA
>JAYVMQ010000141.1:0-7231 GCA_043758855.1 Chloroflexota bacterium | reverse complement strand
GCGCCTGCGGCGATCACGAAGGCTCGCTGGCAGCCTATCGCCGGGCAGTTGACCTGGTCGCCCCAGAGCCTACACCCGTCCGAGCCCGCGTCCTGGCCTCTTTGGCCCAGTCCCGGATGCTCGACGGCGTTTTCTCCGAGGCCAAGCGCTACGCCCAGGAGGCCGTGGAGGTGGCCACTGAGGTCGGCGAGGAGGCTCGTCAGGAGCTGCTGCATGCTTCCTGCACGCTGGCGGTGGCCGAGGCCTGGGGCGAAGATCCGGAGCCCGCAGTCTGGAAGCTGCGTCAGAACCGTGACGAAGCGGCGGAGCTTGGTCGCCTGGACGACCTGTTCCGCGTTTACGCGAACCTGTCCACCGTTCTGGACCTGCTGGGCCGGCACGACGAGGCTATCGCAATCGCCTATGAGGGGATTGCCGAGGCGGAACGAGCCGGCCAGGCCACCGGCTACGGCAACGTCTTGCGGGCCAACGCGGCGGACTCATTCTTCTATCTGGGCCGCTGGCCGGAGTGCCGCCGCCTCTGCCTGGAGGCCCTGAGCTGGAATCCGGTGGGCATCTGGTATCTCTTGCCGCTGCTAACCCTGACGACGCTCGAGGTGGCGACGGATGCCGGCGAGTCAGCCGGCCGGCTGCTGGGCCAGGTTCTGCTGGCTATCGAAACGGTCGGCGATCCGCAGTTCTACGTGCCGGCCCATCAGGCCGCCGCATCGTACGCACTGTGGCAGGAGGATCTCATTGACGCCCACAAGGCTGCCGAGCGAGGCTGGCTGCGAGTGAGCGACACAGAGGACTGGGTGCTGATGGCCCGCATGGCGGCGACCTATCTGGAGGTGGACTCTGCCATCGCTCACGATGCCCAGCGGCGTCGCGACTTCGCTGCCCTGGCCGCGGTGCGCGAACGAAGCCTGCCCGTAGTGCTCCGGGGCGAGGCTGTTGTTCGGGCCTGCGGCGTATCGCCCAGGACCGGCTCGCGCCAGCAGGCCGAGCTGGCCATTCGGACTGCCCGCGCCTTCCGCAGCCGCCTGGAGGGTCATGGCGATCCGGCAACTTGGAATCAGCTGTCCGTCGACTGGGCCGAGCTGGGAGACCCGTATGAGTCGGCTCGGGCACGCTGGCGCGAGGCCGAGGCCCTGCTCGACCAGGCGCGCGGCCAGTCGACTCGAGGGGTGGCTGTCGAGGCGCTGACCGCAGCGGCCGAAGCGGCGTTCAAGCTCGGAGCCTGGCCTCTGTTGCGGGCGGTGTCGGAGCTGGCTCGACGGGCGATGCTGCCACTGCCAAAAGACGTAGAGGCCGCCCTGGAGGGCCGGCTCGAGCCCATCGCCGGATCCCGCAAGTCCACCGCCGGCCGGCGCGGAAGGAGCCCGGGGTCTTCGATCGTGTCGCCCGGTCGGCAACAATCTGGGGCGCCCTACGCGCCCGGCAAATCCGAGACGGCGGTCGTGGCCGACTTCGTCGCTAGTGACAGTAAACCTGCCAGCCACGACTTCGGTCTGAGCAGGCGTGAGCTGGAAGTTCTCGCGCTCATCGCCGAAGGCCGCAGCAACCCCGAGATCGGCCGCCGGCTGTTCATCACCCGCAAGACGGTGGCCGTGCACGTCAGCAGCGTCCTGAGGAAGCTCGGCGTCTCGGGCCGAGTCGAGGCGGCAACCGCAGCGATCCGCCTGGACCTCACAGACCGCGAGTAGCGCTCGATCGACTACGCTGCATTCTCGAATGACCGGCAGCCAGAAGGCACGGCGCTCACGGCGGCGCGACTAGAGAGCCTTGACGGCCGCCACTAGCTCCTGAAGACCATGCTTGGCGTCGGCGAACAACATGCCCGTCTTGGGGTTGACGTAGAGGGCGTTGTCTATACCGGCGTAACCGCGGCCCATCGACCGCTTCACAACAATGACCGACCGCGCCTTGTCCACATCCAGGATCGGCATGCCGAAGATGGGGCTCGCCCGGTCGCTTCGGGCGGCCGGGTTCGTAACATCGTTGGCGCCGACCACGAGGGCCACGTCCGTCCGTTCGAACTCCGGGTTGATCTCGTCCATCTCCTTGAGTTGTGGGTACGGCACGTTGGCCTCCGCCAGAAGCACGTTCATGTGGCCCGGCATGCGGCCCGCTACCGGATGGATCGCGTAAGAAACGTCGATGCCCCGGGCTTCGAGCAGATCTGCCAGTTCCCGAACGCCGTGCTGCGCCTGGGCCACGGCCAACCCGTAGCCGGGCACGATGATGACCTTACTGGCGTAGGCGAGCTGGATGGCCGCGTCATCGACGGAGACCTCGCGGACGGTACCGCCCCCGCTCGTCAGGGTCGCCTGTGTGCCCTCCGCGGCGCCAAAGCCACCGACGAGGATATTGGCGATAGAGCGGTTCATGGCGCTGGCCATGAGTCGAGTGAGGATTGCGCCCGAGGCCCCCACCAGGGCGCCGGCCACGATCAGAACAACGTTGCCGACGACGAAACCAGCCATCGCCACGGCCGTGCCGGTGAACGCGTTGAGCAGCGAGATGACGACCGGCATGTCCGCCCCACCGATTGGCAGAACCATCGTCACGCCAAAGATCAGGGCGCAGGCCAGGGCGGCAACCAGCAGCAGGGTCAGAACGTGGCTGTCGTACGTGACCACGCCGGCACCCGCCAGGATCATCACGATTGAGACGCTCAGGCCGGCTACGAGGAGAAGCCAGGTAAAGATCCGACCGCCCGGGATCAGGATGGGCTGACCCTTGATGCGGCCCATCAGTTTGGCTGAGGCGATCAGCGAACCCGTGAACGTCACCGAGCCGATGATGACGTCGGCGATGATGAAGAGGGTTCGCCAGCCATCCAGGCCGGGGACGCCACCGGCCAGGACGCGGTGGCCGTCAAGGGCAATGAAGTCGTTGAGGGCCAGCAGCGCGGCCGCTGCGCCGCCCACGGCGTTGAAGAGCGAGACGAGCTGAGGCATGGAGGTCATGGCCACGGTCCGGGCCATTCGGAGACCCAGGCCGCCGCCCAGGGCCAGGCCACCTATCAAGAGGACCCAGTTCCCGAGCCCCATGCCGCCCTGGGTCACGAAGACAATCTCGGCCACGATGGCGATGACCATGCCGGTGGCCGATATCCGGTTTCCAGTCCGCGCCGTGGCTGGTGAGTTCATCAAATGGAGGCCGACCACGAACAGAGCCGCTCCGACGATGAAGGAAAGTTGGACAAGGTGGCCGATGTTGCTGGCGTTCATATCGATTCCCTCGTCACCGAGCGGCCTTGTCGGTCGAAGCGGCCGGTCGTCGCTTGAACATCTGGAGCATGCGATCCGTGACCCAGTAGCCGCCAACGACATTCGCTCCGGCGAAGGCCATGGCCACGAAGGCGAGCACGCCGGTCAACGGGTCGTCCGCCGTGGCCGCCAGCCCGATCGCGCCGACAAGCACGATTCCATGGATCGAATTGGTCCCGGACATGAGCGGCGTATGAAGAGTCGCCGGGACCCTGCTGATTACTTCGAAGCCCAGCAGGATAGCCAGGACGAAGACGGTCAGGTCTGCGATCAGGACGTCTGTAGTCATGCCTTGGCGCCTCCTGGCTGGGCGGGTTGCAGGAGCTTCTTGACGGCCTCCTGGACCACTTTGCCTCCGTAGGTGATGACGGTTGCGGCGGTGATCTCGTCCTCGAAGTCAAACTGCAGCTCTCCATTCTTCACGAAGTTGAGCAGCAGGTTGGACATGTTTCTGGAGTAGAAGAGGCTGGCCCCGGTCGGCATGGATGCCGGCAGGTTCAGCGGGGCGTGGATCTGGACGCCGTTCGAAGTGAGGGTCATTTTGCCGGGTCGCGACAGCTCGCAGTTGCCACCAAGCTCACTCGCCGCCATGTCCACGATGATTGATCCGGCCCGCATCGCTGCCACCGCCTCGGTGGTGACCAGGACCGGGGGTCGCCGGCCGGGAACCTGGGCCGTCGTGATGACCACGTCCTGCTTGCCGATGATCTGGTTCAGTTCGGCTTGTTGGGCGGCCTGCTCCTCGGCCGTCAGGGCGCGAGCGTAGCCCCCCGCGCCGGCCCCGTCGACGGCGGACTGGAGGGTGACGAACTGGGCGCCGAGCGACTCCGCTTGTTCCTTCGTCTCCGGCCGAACGTCGTAGGCCTTCACCTGGGCCCCGAGTCGTCGGGCTGTGGCGATCGCTTGGAGACCGGCGACCCCAATACCGAGGATGAGGACGTTGGCGGGCTTGGCCGTGCCGGCGGAAGTCGTCAGCAGCGGGAAGTAGCGGCCAAACGCGTCGGCAGCCACAAGAACCGCCTTGTAGCCGGCCACGTTCGCCTGCGAAGACAGGGCATCCATTCCCTGCGCGCGGCTCAGTGTCCGCGGTATCGCGTCAAGGCTGACCGTCGTCAGGTCCTTCCCGGCGAACTCAGCCATCGCCGCCGGATCGAGGAGTGGCGCCAGCATGCCGATGATCGCCTGTCCGGCGTGCGTGTATTTCGTCTCGGTGGGAGTGGGTCGATTGATGCGCAGGATGACGTCGCAGTTGGAGTAAAGCGCTGGAGTGGCCACTATCTGCGCGCCAGCCTCGACGTAGGCGTTATCCGGAAAGGCGGCTTCAGCCCCCGCGCCCCGCTCCACGAACACGCTGATGCCAGCGGCCCGGAGCCTATCGATCGACTCGGGAACGAGCGCCACGCGCCGTTCTCCCGGTGCGATCTCCTTGGCGACGCCAACTTTCATATTGATATCACCTGCTGTACGCGTCATGCAACGGCCCCGAGGGCGAGTTCGTTTAGCAATAGCTGCCGGACCATTGGTTCTGCGGCCCAGGCATCCCGCCGTGAACGCCAGGGCGCTCCATTCGGATGCCAGGCGCCCAACTGCGACGCTGCCCGTCTAGGTGACGTTGAGCGTCGGGGAGCGCGCTCGAAGTCTAGCCGGGCACGGCCGAGCCTGTCTCGGCCGCAGCCTCCAGCTGCTTGTCAGGCCCACCCGGATGGGTCGGAGGTTCGTACGGCGCAACCACAGCCTGTCGCTACGCTCGGGCCGCATGCCCCGGAGCCAGGCCACGTCGCCGTCGCGAAGCGCGTTCGTGGCTCACGCCTCGGATCAGTTTGGATCAGGGATTTGCCCAGATTCCAGCCGAATTGGGAAATATGTGTCGGCAATATCGCCGGCACTCAACACATCACCTGTTCACACGACGCGAGAGGCGTATAGTCGAGTTCCGGTCATCGGGATTGTCCGTGGTCGCAACTTCTGCCAAGGCTGAAGAGAGGAAGAGATGGTCACAGTTCGTAAGGCCGATCCAGCGCTCATGGATAAAGGAAGCAAGTCGCCGCGCGAGTTGAGCCCCGCTGCCCGCGAGCGCGAACAGCAAGCACGCCAGTTCAAGCGCCTGATCGCTCAACTCATAGGACCAGATCAGGTCTTTGAAGTCCGTCTCGACCCGAATGAGAAGCCGATCACGATCCGACAACGACTGCTGCGAGTCGCCGCCGATGAAAACGTCGAGATCGCCGTTAGAAAGCATCGCAGCGGCTTCCTGGTCGGCTTGCTCACACCTGAGCGGCGAACGAATCGGGGTCGCAAGGCCGCCGGTCCAGCGGCTGTGGCCGGGGCCCACAAGGGCTAGAGCGGCCGAGTCGCGGCCGCGACTCGGCTTTCGATCTCCGGCTGTGCAACCAAGACCGACTGGGGCTCGAGTGGCTCCAGGTCGGGAGGGCCAGTTGAATGTGCGCCGATCGGGACAATCTGGGCGATAAGGATCCGGCTTCGGGTGGAGAGCAGACCGTCGACCCGGCCGGCAGCCGCAGGCGTCTGGTCGAGATCCGGTGCGGGTTCGCCGAGATGGCTCGCCAGGAGGCCGAGGCCGCGGACTTGCGTGCCCGCGAGACCCGGCGAGCCTACGATGAAAGGGCCGCTCTGTTGGCCCCTCTCCTGGCAGCCGTGGATCCCGTCGCTACGAAAGCGGCCAAAGAGAAAGCACATGCGGCCTTCCGGTCGGCCGTTAGGGGCGCCCGGGTCAGGGCTCAAGTCGAATCTGCTGCTGCCGCCTGGCTACAGGATATCAATCGGATCAACAGCCAATACCGGGCTGCTCAAGCGCGAGTCAAGCACGAGCGCGCGGCGGTGGATTCACTTCTGTTCCAGGCGGACAAGTTGGCTGACACAGCTGAGTCTTCCAGTGCGATGGCTGCCGCCGCGGCGGAGGCGTGCCGCTCGGCCCGAGAAGACGTCAATGGGCCCGCGGCCGAGCCGGCCATCGAGCCAGCCGCCGAGCCTTCCACAACCGGCGCGGTCGAGACTTCTGCCCTGGCGTTGGCAGCGACCGCGGCCGCCTCTGTCTCACCGGCGCCGTTGCCGTCCCCCACCGTTCCTGCCTCGACCACTACGTTTGGGCGCGCCCCCGTGCCCGAGGAGCCGACGCACAAGTCTGACTTGGACCGGCTGGTGATCGACCTTCGGTCGCCTCAACCTCAGGCCATAATCCGCCTGTTAGGCCGGGACGGCGGAACCATGACCTCACTGGTGGAAGACCTGGCGGGCATGGATCCGGCAGCACGCAGGTCCTGGCAGCTGCTGTTGTCCAACTTCGTAGACTCGGTCGCTGGCGCGGCCATCGATGACTTCTGGTTCGAGTTCCCGCCCGGCAGCCCGTTCTGGGACATCTTTACGCGGGAACAGGCCCGAGAGGTCGTGCGAGGTCTGGCTGCGCTCGGCTTCCGATATGACGGCTTCGGCGCCTTCGCGGACGGCCGTGTGCCGAGTCAGCGCGATCTGGCGCTATCAGTGGGTGCGGCCGGTCTGCTGCCCGCTCGGATCCGCTACTGGCCTAACCACGAGGAGGCTGCCGACCTGTTCCGGAGCGTTCGCGTCACCGCCGACGCCTTCATTGCGGCGAGAGCCCCGGCTCTGACCCTGGGCGAGCTCGTCCATCTCTTAGGCCGCCGGGCCGAAATGCTGGCTGACCTCTGGAACGACTGGCCCCGTGTTCGGCCGCTCCTCTTGTCGACCGCCTATTGACCGGCTTGGCCCGCTAAGCCGCGATCCGCGTCACGTGGGCGCGGCAGGCTAGGCGCTTGGCTTGGGCGCATCGGCGGTGAGTCCTTCCTCGACGTCGGCGTCCTCGGCCGGATCCTGGTCCAGAATTACCAGTCGATAAGCCTCAGCTTCCGTGACGCCGATCCGTGCGCCCTGCTCGGCCAGCCGGCCGCGAATCCTGGCAAAGACCGCCTCCGGGTCGTGGAGCTGGCTTGAGTGGCAGCGCA
>JAYVMQ010000140.1:0-3919 GCA_043758855.1 Chloroflexota bacterium | reverse complement strand
CGATGGCGTACAGGCGGTGTAGCCCGTCTGGCCGGGTCAGGGTGCCGCGGTGCTCGGGGGCCGCCGGCAGGTCGTATCCCGTAGCGGCGAAGGCGGCGGGATCGTCCACGTCAACCAGACCAATGCCGACCGGCAGTGCCCAGCCGTAGTAGGCGTTGGGCCAGCGCTTGGACCAGCCAATGATGACACTCTCATCAGTCGTCGCATCCAGGTGGCCGTGCGTTGTCAACGGCTGCTTATCCGGCTTTGTCATGCCCGGTTTCGTGACCGGCCGCCACGGAAAAACGCGGCGACCGCGAGCGGCATGCGCGAGCCCGATCTTGTAGCCTGCGACTACGATCGATTCCGGGGCGCTAGAATCATCCAGAGGGGCGACGGTGTACATGGCGTCGCCCCTTCACCCTGCCGCCGAGCGCGCTGCTCGACTTCGGGACGCCTTCAGCGCGAGCGCTGCCATGTAGGACCGCAGGGCGTACTCGGCCCGCCGGCCGCGCTCCTGGGGCGTCAGCAGCCCATCGGGATCGACCTGGCGCTCGAACCTCTTGAGGAAGGCAGCCGTGCCGGGCCCGGTGTTCGTGAGGCCGGCGGCGTGCATTGCGAAGGCGGCGGCGCGAGCCCGGAGGCGCCGCTGTTCCGGAGTGAGCATCGGGGCGACCCTATCCGCCCCCGCCCGGTCCCGCGTGTCGGGAAATGGGCGGCGGGCCTAGGGCCGTACTCCGGCGCTGAGATTATGTAGTTGCCCGTAGCGTAGCACGCCGGGGGCCCGGTGTGCTAGGTGCGCGGGCGATCCGGGATCAGCCGTAGGAGGCGCCCCTCGTCAAGTACCTCGACCGTGTTGCAGACCGGGCAGACGGCGGTCACCGGCGGAAATTCGTCGCCATTCTCGTCGCGGACGTGCAACAGCGCCGTGTGGCCTATCACCGCGCGGCCACCCGGCAGACGCTCGCCACGTCGAAGGAGCGGCGAGCGCCCCGCGGCACGCCGTTGTACCGCCCGGTGGGTCAGGCGCCACGGCCGATCCGGCGTGTCGCCTGCCCAGTCGGCCCAATCGTCCGCCCCCACCCAGCCCGGATCGAATGTGAAATGGTGACCATTGACCGACCCGAATGTGCCCCGGCAGGTAAGTTGGCCGTTCGCGGGTCGCCCGCACAGGACGCGGGATCCGCTCCGGTCGAGTCGAGCGAAGACGGTCACGGCGGTCACAGCCGATCTACCGGGCTGCGATAGGCGGCTCGCGCCCGCTCGGCGGCCATCGACGCGCCGTAGCGGCGGGTCATAAGCGGCGAGCGCCAGCCGGCGAGCTGTTGGAGGTCGGTCTCCTGGCCACCATCGGCGAGGAAGGCATGGGCGAAGCTATGGCGGAACTGATGCGGGTGGATGCGCGCCAGGCCCGCCCGGGCGGACCGCTTGGCGATCATCTGGGCGATCGCTCCGCTTGTGAGTGAGCCGTCCTGGCCGAGCCAGAGCCCCGGCCGGTCGGCGTCGCGCCGGACCCGCCGGCCGCGGAGGTAGCGATCGATCGCTACGGCCGTCCGCCCGCCGAACCGGACGGCGCGGACATGACCACCCTTGCCGGCCACGTAGGCCAGCCGCTCTTTCAGCTCGACATCCTCGACCTTCAGCCCGGTCACCTCACCGAGCCGACAGCCGGTGTCCCAGAACACGAGCAGGAGCGCGGTATCGCGCCGGGCGAGGTAGTCGGTCCCGGCGGCGGTCGCGAGCAGCTGCCGGAACGCCTCGACGGGCACCACCGGAACGGGAACGAGCGGGACCCGGGGGGGATGCATGCGCTCGAATGGATTCCGCTCGATCTCCTCCTCGTCGTGGAGCCAACCGAAGAACACGGCGAGTGCCCGGTATTCGAGCGAGAGCGTCGCCGGCGCCACCCGCTCCCGGCGCGCGGCGAGGAAGTGCTCGAGGTGCTCGCGGCGGATGCCGCGCGCACTCGTCGGCATGCCGGCCGTGGTCAGGTGGCGGCGCAGGCCGTCGAGCGCGGCGAGGTACAGGGCGACCGTCTTCGGCCGCCGCGTCGCGGACAGGTGGAGCGCGAAGCTGTCGCGTAGAATCGCCAGGCTGTCCAGCTCGGACGCGGTCGCGATCGGCATCGATGCTCCTCATTAGTTAGTTGCTCAGTCATTCGACGTGCTAACTATACGGAGTATCCGCCAGGTGTCAAACCACCGCATTTCGTGCGTAAACTGAACAGCCAACTATCGTCCCCGTAGCTCAGTGGACAGAGCAACCGCCTTCTAAGCGGAAGGTCGCAGGTTCAAATCCTGCCGGGGACGCCATGCTCGTGCGCTGCCGTCAACTCTGTTGGCCCGGCGCGCCCGCGAATGAACTTTGGACGCGATCCCCTGGCCGGGAAGTAGCCGATGCGCTTGGCGCGGCAGCCGGGAGTGGCCACAGGCGGCGCCGGGCGGCCACGTCAGCGGTTTCGCTCGGATCGAACGAACAGCGCGGTCCCGATGAGGATGAACGCGGTGGCCATCGCAGCAACGATCGCCAGGTTCGTCGCCGTGCCAAGGATCGGGACCGGCTGGGTATCTGGATGAGATCCGTAGTAGACGTCGCGCAGGAGATCGACCGCATAGCGCATCGGCGCGAGGTGCGATGGGATGTCGAGGAAGGGCGGCAGGTTGTTGATCGGGTTGAACACGCCGGCCAGAAAGAACTGCGGGAGCATGATGAACGGGAAGATCTGGTTCGCTGCCCGCTGGCTGCCAAGGTTCGACAGGACGAGGATTCCGAACGCGCCGCCGAACGCGGCGATGACGAGCAAGATCGGAGCGAGCGCAATGAGGGTGCCCAGTGCCAATGGCACCCCGAGGACGAGACCGAAGGCGATGATCGCGATTCCCTGCGGCAGCGCCACCAGCGATTCGCCGAGGATCTTGCCGAAGACGATCGAGTAGCGCGAAATCGGCGAGACGAAGATCTCCTGAGTGAAGTCCTGCTCGCGATCGGCGATGAGCGAGATGACCCCCAGCGCCGACGACTGCCAGACGGTCTGGGCGAGGACGCCAGTGAACACGAACGTCAGCAGGTTGATCCCGGATCGCGACCCGAAGCCCGCCTGGAGGCTCGTCCCCAGGATGCCGATGAAGATGAGCGGAAACGCGATGTCGGCGACCAGACGCGACCGATCCCGGAACAGTTTGACCACGTCGCGATGGGCGATGACGAGGATTCCCGAGAGCTCCCTCACGGCTCGTCCTCCTCGCCGGACCGCCGGACGATCTCCAGGTAGGCGTCCTCCAGGCTCGGTGTATGCGTCTGCACGACGCTCAGCGGAGTGTCGATCGTCCGCAGGATCGCGTGGACGCTGCGTCCGTCGAGTTCGATCCGGATCGGACCGTCTCCCGCGTGGGCGATCCCGTGGGCGACGAGCTCTTCTACGAGCGCGGCGCGATCAACCGCATCGACGATGACGTACTCCTCGACGAGGTTCGCCTTGAGCTCGGCAGGCGTGCCGTACGACACGATCCGGCCGTGGTCCACGACGCAGATCCGGTCGGTCTGCTCCGCCTCCTCGAGATAGTGCGTCGTCAGGACGATCGTGGTGCCCGCCTCGCGCCGCACAGCCGCCAGGTAGTCCCACAGCGCCCGGCGCGTTGGGACGTCCAGGCCCGCGCTCGGCTCGTCGAGAAAGAGGACCTTGGGGTGGTGGATCAGGCTGCGGACGACTTCGAGCTTGCGACGCGTTCCGCCGGAGTACGTCCGAACCGGCGCAAAGATCTCGCGACCGATCCCGAGTAGCGCGACAAGCTCGTCAAGCTGTTGCCGGTAGCGGCGGTCCATGAGCCGGTACAGCGGCGAGTAGGTGTACCTGCCGTACAGGACCGCGTGAAACCGGACGTTCTCCTCGCCGGTCAGGTTCAGGTCGAGGCTCGGTCGCTGAAAGATGATCCCGACCAGC
>JAYVMQ010000139.1:0-11418 GCA_043758855.1 Chloroflexota bacterium | reverse complement strand
ACCACGATCGGCTGGCCCACAGCCTGGTAGTCGAGCAGGTCTGACGAAGCCGCGTTCGGCGCCTCTCGGGCGGGCCGCGGAATCGGCGGAGCCGATCAGGAATCAGACGGATCGAAGCCCAGCTCTTGCTCACTGAACGCTTCGAGCATGAATGATGACGGCGAAGCCGGATCGTATACGAGCGTGAGTGAGCGGCGGGCGCGCGTCCAGGCCACGTAGGCCAGCCGACGCTCCTCTTCGAGTGCCCGCTGGGGCTCTGGAGCCTCACGCAGCGATCGGGCCGACGGGAACCGCCCGGCGTCGAGCCCAATAACGGCCACGTGGTCGAACTCCAGGCCCTTGGTTGAGTGGGCCGTGGCCAGCGTGAGCAGGGCGTCGTCGCGGCGCAACTCCAAGATCCGGGCGCGGTGGCGCACTACGGCCGCGGCCAGCTCCGGTACCGAGCCGTATGGTGCGGCCCAGCCGACGAGGGCCGCCAGCAGGTCGCCCGTTTCGATCGGGAGGGGCTCGTCCATCTCGCGCCGGTCGGGGTCCGAGGCCGCCCGCGGCGGCGGATCGGGCAGTGAGATCCCGCGCCTGGCCAGGTCGACGAGCAGCGGCAGCAGCGCCCGGGAGCTCTCGCCGGCGCGAGCCACAACCGCGCCTTCGGCCGCCGCTCCTTCGCCCGCTCCTTCGGCCGCGCCTGCGTCCGCAACGGCCGCCTCGACTTCGGCCGCCCGGAGGATGGCGTCCAGGCGGGGATCTTCGGTTAGCAGCCGCAGTCTGGCGGCGCGGAACGGCACGCCCATCTCGACGGCGACGGCGGCGGCCGGCAATAGCTCCGAGTTCGTTCGGGCGAGGATCGCGCAAGTTCCACCGTCGTCGGGCCAACTTTCGATCACCCGTCGGATGCGAGCCGTCTCGTCAGATCCGTCCGGGGCGAGGATGAGCCGACCCTTGGCCACCGGACCGGCCCGGATCGTCTTGTTGAACCGCTCCTCGTTGCGTGCCACAAGCCTGACTGCCCGTTCGACGACGATCGGCGGGCAGCGGTAGTTAACGGTGAGGTCGATCCGCTTCAGGCCGGGCAGCGACGCAGCCAACTCGAGAACGCGCCGGACGTCGGCCAACCTCCAGCCGTAGATCGTCTGATCGTCATCTCCAACGAGAAATATGTGGTTTGCGGGCGCGGCCAGCAGCAAGGCGAGACGGAGCTGGGAGCGGTCGACATCTTGGGTCTCGTCGACCAGCAGGTGCTCGCATTTCGATCGCCAGCGGCGGAGCAGGGGAGGGCGGACGTCGAGCAGTCGAAGCGCTCGAGCGACCAGGTCGTCGAAGTCGAGTCCGCCGGCATCGTCGATTGCCTGCTCATACGCGAGAAAGGCGCGGGCGATGGGGCCGGGCTCCGGGTCTGTCTCCACCTCGCGCGCGGTGACGCCGATCTCCAGCTTGAGCCGGCTGAACGCGTCGTCTAGCCGGCGGACCGCCCCCGCCGTGATGTCCGGCCACATGTCGCGCAGAACGGCCTCGCGGTCGAGCAGCGGGTCCACGCTCTCCCCACCATCGGCCAGGATCTCGCGGCCCAGGGCGTGAAACGTCTTGACCCGGACGCTTCCGGCTGCCAACCCCAGCGGCTCCAGGGCGGCGTCCACGCGGGACGCCATTTCGTCCGCGGCCCGCTTGTTGAACGTAACCGCCGTGATGCCGGCCGGGTCAGCGCCAGTTGCCACGAGCCACGCGATCCGGGCAACGAGGGTCGTCGTCTTGCCCGAACCAGCCGGAGCCACGCACAGTACCGGGCCCGGTGGCGCTGTCGCGGCCGCGCGCTGATCCGGTGCCAGCCTTGCGAGTCGTTCGGCGACGGAGGAGGGGAGCACGCGAGGATGGTCGCAGGGCTGGATCACCCGCCGCTTATCTGCGAGGAGGAAAGGGCGGTGAAGGATTGGGACGGCCGGCCCTGGTCATACGCGTGAACCGGGCGCCGTCGCGTGGTGGGAGAGAACTCAGCTGACAGCCGCCGGTCGGATGTTCTGGTTCAGGTGGAAGGTATTGTCGGGGTCGAGCCGGCGCTTGAGTTGGGCCAGCCGTGCGTAGGTCGCGGACCCATAGGCGTCTCGGACCCGGGCGTCGCCCTCCGAGCCGAGGAAGTTCACGTAAACGCCGTCCATCCATGGCGCCATGGCGCCGAAGGCACCCCGCGCCCACGCGATCCCGGCCTCGTCCTGGTCCGCCGCGTCCCACGTGCCGATGATGTTCAGCGTGAATGCTGCGTCTCGATGGGCGAAGGCCGTTGCCTCTCGCGCGACTCTGGCGACTGCGCCTCCCATCTGGTGGAGGTGCACTTGCGCGAACGGGACGGGCTTGCGGTCCGACCACTCCAGCAGGGTCGTGAGGAACGCGGGTTCGAGGGACCGGAGGTATCCGGACTTCCAGTACTGCCGCTGGCCGGCCGGCGCGGTCTGGTCGAGCATCGTCTGGAGCGCGTTGTAGGGCATTGGCCCCAGCAGGTCGGCGCTCGGCCCGAGTGCCTTGACCGGCCGCAGCGCACGCTCGCCGGCGGACGCGTCGCCGGAGTGGCAGGCGGCGATCGCCACCGCCGGACGACCCTGCAGGTCGGCCGGTACGAACGGCGCGGGCGGCGCGGTGATCATGGCCGCGAGCAGCGTGAGGTCGTCGTCGGCAGAGGCCGAGAGTCCCCCGAACACCTCGAGGACCTCCGCCGCCCGCGCGGCGGGGAACATCGCCATTCCGCCGGTCACCGTCGTCACCGGGTGGACGCGGAACGTCATCGAAGTAACAACTCCGAAGTTGCCGCCGCCGCCGCGAAGGCCCCAAAGAAGGTCCGGGTCCCCGTCCGCACCCGCCCGGACGACGGTACCGTCCGCTGTCACTACATCGGCGCCGACGAGGTTGTCGCAGGCGAGCCCGTGGCGGCGCTGAAGCCACCCGATCCCGCCGCCAAGGGTAAAGCCGGAAACGCCGGTCGTGGAAATGAGACCGCCGGTGGTGTGGAGCCCTGCGTCTGCGAGCGCGGCGTCGAAAGAGCCCCACGTGTGGCCGCCGCCGATCCGTGCGACACCGGCGGCCGAGTCGAGTTCCACGGACCGCATCGGTGACAGGTCGAGGACGAGCCCGTTGTCGCATGTCCCGAACCCGGCGACGTTGTGGCCGCCGGAGCGCACCGAGATTTCGAGCCCGGCCTCGCGGGCGAACCGGATGCCCGCTAAGACGTCGGCGTTCGAGGCGCACCGCAGGATCGCGGCCGGATACCGATCGATCATGCCGTTCCAGACGTGTCGCGCGTCGCCATACTCAGGGTCGCTCGGGCGTACGAGGTGCCCGGAGACGTAGGTCGCAAGGGCCGCCAGGGAACCTTCGGGCAGGTCCCGGCTGGTCGTTTCGTGGTCAGACATGGTGTCGCTCCTTCACGGCGGCGGGTCGGTGTTTGCGTGCTCGAAGGCTGCGGCGCTGGGGCCGTGCCTGTCAGCGACCTTGGCACCGGCAGCGGGGAACCTTTGCTCCTCAGGGTGTCGTCGGCCACGACTCCACGTGCAGCCGTTCCGGCTCCAGCAGCACAACCCCATCGCGTCCCGTCTCGACCAAACCGGCGGCCCGGAGGTCGCGGAGCACCCGGACGACGACCTCCCGACTCGTCCCGACGGCGTCGGCGAGGGCCGCCTGCGATATGTGCGCGACGAGGCATTCCGACCCTCGGGCGGGCTGAGCGATATCGAGCAGGTGTCGCGCGACCTTCTGGCGGAGTCCGGAGAAGGTGCTCCCTACGAGTTCGCCCTGGTACGCGATGATCCGGTCCGAGAGCTCGGACAGCAGCGCCCCGGCGACCGCGGGATCCGTCGTCGCCACCTCGCGCGCACGGCTTGGTCGAAGCACGACGACTCGCGTGTCGCGTAGCGCCACCGCCGCGACGACGTTCGGGAGCGCCGAGAACAGTGACCCGAACCCACGCTGGGCCCCGCTCCGCGCATAACGGATCGTCGCCTGTCGACCGTCTGGTGACGACGCAACGATCCTCACGAGACCACCGACAACCAACATGGCGAACGGAGGCCCGCCTTCCGGATGGATGACCCCGCCGGCGGGGACGACGAAGTCGAGAGCATCGTCGAGGAGCTGCATCAGTGACGCGGCCGACACGCGGCCGAGGAACGACAACCGGACAGCCGCCGCGATCGCGGGGTCGTCGAGCAGGGTACCTGACGGCTTTGCCCCGGGTCGCGTATGCGGTCCGGTCATCGTTGGAACCTCGTGAGCGCGTCGCGGGTCAGTCGCCGGATGTGATGCGCTGGCGACCGGCAACTGATGGCCCTGAGCGTCAACGTCGAACCGGATATCACTGCTGCTGCGGACATGAACTGCAATCCCCATCGGGCCGATGATAGCGATGGCTACTTCTCCGGTACGCATACGACCCCGGGCGCACCACCTGATGGGCGAGGACAAGGTGTCCGTCCGTGCCGGGAGCGACGCGTCGGCGCCCCACCGACGCCGCGGGCGTGTGCGGCGGCGCCTCGCCCGGCTTGCGGTCTCGCAACTGACCGCGTCGTCGACTCGGCGGATCACGCCCGCCTTGATGTCCGGCCACATGTCGGGCAGCACGGCCTCGCGGTCGATCAGCGGCTTCGTTAGTTGCGAGTGAAGATCGTGGCCTTCGAGCTGGACCAGATCTGGTGGTAGCCGGCCGCCGCGATCTGATCGGCCAGGCTGGGATCCAGCCCATCGGGTTCCAGCACGACGTAGCCGTAGCCGGACGCGAGCTCGATCGCCAGGTTGTCGAAGCCGAGCAGTCGGCCGCCGTCCGTGTGGATGCTTAGCTCCGGCTTGAGGGAGATCGACGTTTCCAGGGCGCCGGTGAATACCCCGATCGGAACCGACGACCACTGTTGGAAGCTCGTGGCGACATGGAGGACGCGAGTCGACGGCCCCAGCCGCCCGGTGTTGATCTCGGCCCGCAGCGCCTTCACCACTTCCTGCTCCGACGCGTCGATGATCTGGCGCGGATCGGGGAATCCAGCCCAGTAACCCAGCTCCGCCTCACGCATGGCCAGCCCGAGCGACTCCGAGCCGCGGTGCTCGCCGATCTGAATGTTGGAGATGAGTGGGCCCGGGTAGGGCGAGACCGTGACGAAGACGAACGCCATCAGAGAAAGACCGACGAGGGGCGGCGATACGAGCGAGATGAGCCGGTTCGAACTCGCCCGCCGTAGGCGCCAGACGGCCGCGATGCCTCCGGCGGCGCCGACGGCCAGCATCACCGGCAGCCAGTACTGGATCGCCTTGGGCACCTCGTAATGGATCGCTTGTTGAGTGAGCGTCTCGACCCCGACCAACCCGGAGGCCGACCAGGCTGCCAAGCCCGCCGCAACCCCGCAGCCCAGGACGATCCAGCCGCGGGTGGCGTGTGGCAGTCCCAGGGCCACGCCGATGAGACTGACCGAGAGCAGGCGGAGGAAGTTGTCCACGAGATATGAAGCGGGGTCGTCCGGCGTCGAAATATGCTGGCGGGCCACCACCAGAGCGGCGACGATCGCAATGACGACCAGCCCGACCTGCCTCACCTGCGGCATGGTGCCGGGGATGCGCCATCGGTCGAAGGCGAAAGCAGCCGTGCCCTGAACCGCCCAGGCGGCGCCGAAGGCAACCGGGACGGCCGCGACCACGAACGCAAAGCCGATCCACGACGGCGCCCCGATACCGATCATCGTCATCACCTGGGGGAGGGCGATCATGGCGCCGGCTGCGAGGGCAGGGATCAGCCGCGGGGCCAGTCTCCGTGGCTCCAGCACCAGCAACCCTAGGGCTGCGGTCGCCGCCACGACGCCGATGAGCGGGTGCACCAGAACCGCGCCCCCCAGGGCCGCGGCCAGAGCCAGGTCGGGCCGCGGGAAGCGCACTGCCGGGCGCCGGCCGCCTTGCCCCGCGCCCGCCCGAGCAGCCCGCAACTCTTGCGCAATGACCCCCAGCGCGAAGGCCGCAAGCGGGAAGGCGACCACGGTGCCGCGCGTGTCCGGCAGCCGCATGAAGGTGAACGTGAGCGGGAAGGTGAGCAGGACCCAGAAGCCGGCGTTTGCTCCGAAGAGGCGCGCCGCCAGCTGGCGCATCGAGACTGCCATAAGGATCGTCAGCGGAAATGCGAATGCGGCAACCGCCAGGATCGCCTCGACGTTCGTGATCGTGGTCAGCTGACCGAGGAGGCCCACGTAGCCGAGCATCAGCCGCGAGGGGCCGTAGATCGGCGACGGGGAGGTGATCAGCGTGGCGAAGCTGCCGAAGACGCGGGCGTGCTCCACGGGCGCCACGTGATTGGGCAGCACGTCGAAGAATGGCGCGGCAGGGGACGCCAGCTGAACGATGAGCGGCCCTGCCCAGATTGCAGCCACAAGAAGCCACCAGGCGGCAGGGCGGCGGGGTCGAAACCGAACCGGGACGGCCATGAGCGGCCGCGACCGACGAGTGGCCAGGTACGCGGCCAGGGCGCCGAGATGGAGCAGGAGAAGCTCTGGCCAGCCGAAGAACCCGAATCTGCCGAGTAGGAAAAGCGCCGCCGTATCGAGCACGACGGCCGCGGCAAACCCGGCCAGGATCAGGTCGGAGAGGGAGCGGAAGGCCGGCGTTCCGAGGAAGCGCAGCACGATCGCGCCGGCCAGCACGTTGGCCGTCGTGGCGAGGACCATCAGGACCGCCGCCGTGGCCGTGTACGCTAGCTCGCCGATCAGCCCGTCGAACGCCCCGCCCCATGTGAACCCCCACTCGCGCGAGCCCCCGACCTCGCCCAGGCCGACGGCCAGCACCCCGAGCCCAAAAAGCATCGCCACACTGACCCACCGCAGGCCCCGCCCACGGCCGACGAAACGATCCAAAAGGGTCGGGGGCCTGGAGACCGGACGAGTGGTTGGCGCCGAGGCAGCGTCGGGCGAGTCGATCACGGCGGCAATCTTCCCACAGCCGGCCGAAACCATTGCCGCAGGCAGGGCTCGTCTCGGGGGCCCGATTCGGCGCTGCCAACGTGCGAGGTCTCAGAGCCCGGCGACGTCCTCCATCTCGGCCGCGCTCAGGCGCCATTCGGCGGCCGCGACGTTCGCCACGACCTGCTCGGGCGAGCTGACGCTGGCGATCACGGAACCAACCACAGGCTGGCTCAGCAGCCAGCCGAATGCGAGGTCGAGCAGCTTGTGCCCGCGCTCGACGGCGTAGCCTTCCAGGCGTTCGATCCGCTCGAAGTTTTCAGTTGTCAGGATCTCCCCGGCGCGGGCGCTTTCGGTCAGGCGGCCCTTGCCCGCGCCGTTCGGTCGGTACTTGCCGGTCAGGAAGCCGGATTCGAGCGGGAAGTAGGGGATGACACCCAGCCCAAAGGCCTGGCAGGCGGGGATGACCTCGTCTTGGATGCCGCGGGCCAGCAAGTTGTAGTGCATCTGGGCCGATATGGGCCGAGTCAGATGCTCGGTTCGGGCGGTCCATTCGGCGTCCGCGATCTGCCAGGCGGCGAAGTTGCTATGGCCGATCCATCGCACCTTGCCAGCCCGGACCAGGTCGTCGAAGGCGCGCAGCGTCTCCTCGATCGGAGTCTGCGGATCCGGAGTGTGGACCTGGTAGAGGTCGATGTAGTCGGTCTGCAGACGGCGCAGGCTGGCTTCGACGGCGCGGACTATCCAGCCTCGGGAGGTGCCGCGCTCGTAGACCGATTCGCCCATCGGTTGGCCGACTTTCGTGGCCAGAATGAAGTTGGTCCGCCGACCGGCAAGCAGGCGGCCGAGCTGGTTCTCCGAGGCGCCCGGGCCCGCTTCCGAGCCATGGCCGTAGAGGTCCGCGGTATCGATAAAGCTGATCCCGAGTTCGAACGCCTGGTTCAGGACGGCCCGAGCCGCCTCGTCATGGAGCCGGCCCGCGAAGTTGTTCGTGCCGAGCCCGACCGCCGAAACCAGCAGCCCCGAATCGCCGAGTCGTCTGTACTCCACAGCACACCTCCTAACGGCTAGCGTACGCGCAAGGCGGGCCTCACGTGGGTCAGAAGCTGCCGGCCGAAGCCGGGCGTCCACGCGGCCGAAGCCGGGGGTCCACGCGGCCGAAGCCGGGCGTCCACGCCCCCGGGCGGCTCGATCGTACGGAGGGAGTCCGCGATCCGTAAAATGTCTCGCAACCAACCAAGCGCCGGCCTCGCCTGAAGGCGCTTCGCAGCCTTCAGGTAGGCGCGAATTGGCCGGCAGGGTCGATCGAGCGAGCGACGAAGCGAGGATGGAGGCGACATGTCGACACAGATCGGAAGGGCCGGTACGGGCGAATTTGCCGGTGCATTCCTGAGCCAGCCGCTGCTGGGACTGACCTTCGACGACGTCCTGCTAATACCCCAGTACTCCGAGATCATGCCCGGTGACGCGAGCGTGGCCAGCCGATTCTCGAGGCACATCACCCTCAACACGCCGGTCGTGAGTGCGGCCATGGACACCGTCACCGAGGACGGGATGGCCATCGCGATCGCGCTCGAGGGCGGCATTGGAGTAATCCACCGGAATCAGACGCCAGAGCGCCAGGCTGAGCAGGTCGCGGCCGTCAAGGCGGCTGCGGTCCCAGCCGACGCGATTCTCGCCAGCGTGGACTCGAGGGGCCGGCTGCGTGTGGCGGCGGCTGTGGGCGTCGGCACCGACTCCATTGCCAGGGCCGAGGCGTTGGTCCGTGCCGGAGTGGACGCGCTGGTCGTCGACACGGCGCACGGCCACACCCGCAACGTGATCGACGCGCTGCGGCGGTACCGCGCCTCGTATGGCGATGCGATCGATATGGTGGCCGGGAACGTGGCCACGCCGGATGGCACGGCCGCGCTGATCGAGGCGGGCGCGGACGGCGTCAAGGTGGGCATCGGCCCCGGCAGCATCTGCACCACGCGTATCGTGGCCGGCGTGGGCGTGCCGCAGCTCACGGCAATCATGATGTGCGCAGCGGTGGCCCACGCCCACGACGTCCCGATCGTCGGTGACGGCGGCATCCGCTACTCGGGCGACATCGTCAAGGCCCTGGCCGCGGGCGCGGACTCGGTCATGTTGGGCCGGCTGCTGGCCGTTGCCGAGGAGAGCCCCGGCGAGGCCGAGCGAGTCGGTGGCCGTGTGGTCAAGGAATACCGTGGCATGGGTTCGCTCGGAGCCATGTCGGCCGGCAGCGATCGCTACCCGCAGGTCGACCGTCGCAAGCTCGTGCCCGAGGGCGTCGAGGCGCTCGTCGCAGTCGCCGGCCCGCTGGCCGGAATCCTCTACCAGCTCATCGGCGGCACCAAGGCCGGCATGACGTACTGCGGCGCCGAATCGATTGCGGACCTGCGGCTCAAGGCGCGCTTCGTTTCGCTGACGCACTCGGGCCAAATCGAGAGCCACCCCCACGACATCGAGCTGGCCCGCTCCGCGCCCAACTACCCGTAAAGCGGGGCGCGCCCTCGTCACCGGCCGGCGCCGATCTGCCTCTGAGCCCTTCTCGACGTCACTGGCCGGCGCGGGAATGAATCGATCTCGCGCTTTTTGACGTGGCGTCAGCAGGTTGGGGCTGCCGGCGTGAGTTCGGCCCGTGCCGAGGCCATCTGGGCTTCGACAGGTCCCGACCCGAGCCCGAATCGCGGATGCCGTGCCCCACGTGAGCCAAAGCCTGCCCACTTCAGACAGCTTGACTGACCGCGCTGCCCTGGGCCAGCCTGCGGCGGGAGTTCAGCGTAGGGGAACATATCCTGTTGGCGGTGCGTCAAATGCAGCGAGAAGTCCTGCTGGAGCGGCCGATGGGAGTTTTGATGCCAGGGGATCGCCTGTATCGAGGGCGAACACGACGCGGGGTCGTCGCGATCGCCGCAGCCGCTGCAATCATTCTGGTTGTCGCCGGCATCGCGGCGCTGATTCCGATACGACAAAGTCCGGCCGTTTCGCAGAGCCCCGGCGCGACCGCGCAGACGGCCCGGCCGACCTCGTCGTTCGATTTCGTAACCGGCGACTGGGGCTGGCGGCGGCTGGCCGATCCTGCTCCCGGAGTGGTCGTTCCGGTCACCAATGGCTTCTTCGGTGAGTGCGTCGCGAGTGGAGTCCCCGCTGCGTGCACTTCCCAGGACGGCGTGGCCTGGACGCTGCCGGCCGATCCCGCGGTCCTGGCCGTAGCGGGTGGCGGCACCGCGTTCGCCGGCTGGTCCGTGGCGCGCGGGGCGGCGGGCTGGGTAGCGGCGGGAACCATTGATCCGGGCACGTGGCGTTCGAGTGACGGACTCCACTGGTCGGTGGTCGCGGTCGATCTGCCGGGCCTGCAACGGGCGCATGTCCAGGCATTGCGGGCCGGGTTCGTGATGGTCGGTGTGGCCAACAACGGCGGTCAGCCGGCCGCCAGGTTGCTGATCTCGACCGATGGCGCGGCCTGGACTCGGGTCGATCTGCCCGCGGGGATCTCGGAGGTTCGCCTCGCCGGAGCAGTAGGCCTGGTGGGGTCGCGCGCTGAGAACGGATCGTCCGTGGCCCGCCCGGTTTCGTCGGCCGACGGCCTTAGTTGGATGGCTCTGACTCTGCCGGCTGGGGTGGAAGGTCTGTCCATGACCATTCGGCTGGCGAGCGGGGCCTACGTCGGCGTCGGGACTGTCGGGACGATGGTGACTTCATCCGATGGCGTGACCTGGCGGATCTCCGCCGGACCGGGATCGCCCGTGGACTCACTGGCTATCGTCGGCGGACGTCTGGTGGCGATCGCGCGCGTGCCGAGCACCGACGTGTCGGCTTTGTGGGAGTCGACCGACGGCGAGTCCTGGCGGCGGGACGCCCTTCTGGACGGTAATCCGCTGAGCGGGACGAAACTAGTTTCGCTCGGGGATCGTGTTGGGGTCCTTGCCGGATCGAAACTGACCTTGATCGGTTGGCCGGGAGCGGGCGTGACGGCCGCCGAGTCGCCGACTGCGATCGCCACGCCCGCGACGCCCGCACCGCAGTCCACGGCGCGTGCCGTCGTCATCGGCGGTTGGCGCTGGCACGAACTTCGTGGCCGCCCGAATTTGGACTCCACGGTCGTCCGCACCGCGAACGGCTACTTCGGCCGCTGCGGCGCCGCCATGTGCACCTCACCGAACGGTTGGTCGTGGCAGACCCCGGCCGATCCCGCCATTTTCGCCACGGAGGGAGTTGCGCTTTTCACGCCGATGTCGGTGGCCCACAAGCCCAACGGTGGCTATGTGGTCAATGCTGCCGAGGGGGTCTGGGACTCGCTCGACGGCGTCCACTGGCTTCCATCACAGGCACCCGCCGCTACCCACGGCTTCCGGGCCGTGATGTACGGTCCCAGCGGCTTCACCCTCGTTGGCGAGACTCCGACGAGTGAGCGGAGCCAGCTCTACAGCTCGCCGGACGGTGGCGCTTGGACGGACGCTGGGCTGGGGCCACGGGTGATTGTCCTGGCTCGGGGAGACACCTCAGGCGG
>JAYVMQ010000138.1:0-6857 GCA_043758855.1 Chloroflexota bacterium | reverse complement strand
GATTCGCCGGGCTGCGCTCTAGAGACAGGTTCCCGCCGGCGAGAGACGCTCCGGCGGGAGTCGCGTCGGAGTTGGCAAGCCGAAGCCTCCACCGGCATCCTGCTCATGAGCGAGATTGACGCAGCCCTCGGGTCCGGGTATTCTCCGATGCACCCCGACCATGCACCCTCGCTGCGGACTGATTCGCGCGATCTCGCTGCATGGCACTTTCCCCACGAGAGCCCTGCCCAACAAATGCCTGCCAACGGTTTCGACCAGCGTTCCCGCAACCGCCGCCCCCGCCGACGTCCTGCCGGCCGTACGCCCATTGCGGAGTACGACGAGTTCTCGGAGGGCGACTCTCGCGACCTGGACATTAACGAACTGCTGGGCATGAACGCCAACGATCTCCAGGCCGTGGGACATGACCTCGAAATGGACGAGGACCCGGCGGGCGCGGAGGAGATAGTCGATCGCATCCTGGCCCGCCAGAGCGAGCTGGCCGGCCACGGCTACGCCACGGGAATCCTCGATATCGTCGACGAGGGATTCGGCTTCATGCGCCGCCACGGGCTGATGCCCACGCCAGACGACGTCTATGTCTCGTCCACCCAGATTCGCCGCTTCGGGCTGCGCATCGGCGACCGCATCAGCGGCTCCGTCCGCGCTCCGCGCGAGGGCGAGAAGTATTGGGGCATGATCCGGGTCGACCGGGTCAACGGCCTGGACCCAGAGACGGCAAAGCTGCGGCCGGTATTCGGAGATTTGACGCCGGTCCACCCGGACGTTCTGATCAACCTCGAGACGGACGCGAAGAACCTCAGCCAGCGGCTAATCAACCTGGTCAATCCGATCGGCAAGGGTCAGCGCGCCCTCATCGTCAGCCCCCCTAAAGCCGGCAAGACGATGCTGCTGAAGCAGATTGCCAACGGCATCAGTACAAACTACCCGGAGATCCTGCTCATGGTCGCCCTGATCGGCGAGCGGCCTGAGGAAGTTACGGACATGCGGCGTTCGGTCAAGGGCGAGGTCATCAGCTCCACCTTCGACGAGCCGACTGAGAACCACACCCACGTCGCCGAGATGGCCCTCGAGATCGCCAAACGACAAGTCGAGACCGGCCGCGATGTCGTAATCCTGCTGGACTCGATCACGCGACTGGCCCGCGCCTACAACCTGGCCCTGCCGCCATCGGGCCGGACGCTCTCAGGCGGCCTGGATCCGATTGCGCTGTACCCGCCCAAACGCTTCTTCGGCGCCGCCCGAAACATCGAATTCGGCGGCTCGCTGACAATAATCGGCACCTGCCTGGTGGACACGGGCTCGCGCATGGACGACGTCATCTACGAGGAGTTCAAGGGAACCGGCAACAGCGAACTCATCCTGGACCGCAAGCTGGCGGAGAAGCGCATCTTCCCAGCCATTGACGTTCAGCGCTCCGGCACCCGGCGCGAGGAACTGCTCCTCGAGGAGCCGGTCCTCAAGATGGTCTGGACGATGCGCCGGATGCTCTCCGCGGTCGGCACCAATGAAGGCATCGAGCTGCTGCTCAACCGGCTCTCCAAGACGGAAAACAACGTCCAGTTCCTCGCGACGCTGACTAAGAGCCTCGACCAATAGCCAAGCGCTTGCGGGGCGCCGAGCCAAGCGCCCGTGGGGCGCCGAGCCAAGCGCCCGTGTAGCGCTTGACTTTGAGAGTTCGGTAGGGAGGCCGAACTCTAGGGATCGATACCTGGAGCCCAAGACACTGCGCCCACGGCGCCCAACACCTACGCCCCACCGACGGCGGCGCCTCTCCGGTGCGCACGAATGGCGTGCGAGAATTGAGCCATGTTCCTCGACCGAGTAAAGATCTTCCTTAACGCTGGTAACGGTGGCGACGGTGCGGCCACATTCCGGCGCGAAGCCCACGTGCCCCGCGGTGGCCCAGACGGCGGCGACGGCGGCCGCGGCGGTTCTATTTACCTTACCGTCGATCCTGGCGAGACCAGCCTGCGGGACTACCGCCAGGCCCACCACTTCAAGGGGACGCCGGGCGGTCGCGGCTATGGCCAGCGCATGCACGGCAAGGCCGGCCACGATCTGACCCTCAAGGTGCCGCCCGGTACGGGCATCTTCCTCGAAGAGACCGGCGAGCTTCTCGGCGATCTCGTCGCCGCGGAGCAGACCTTGATGGTTGCCCGAGGCGGACGGGGCGGCCTCGGCAACGTCCATTTCGCTACTTCCACGCACCAGGCACCGCGCCACGCCCAGCGAGGCGAACCCGGCGAGGAGCGCTGGGTCTGGCTGGAACTCCGACTGATTGCCGATGTCGGCCTCGTCGGGTTGCCCAACGCGGGCAAATCCACCCTGCTCGCGGCCCTCACCGCGGCCCGGCCAAAGATCGCGGACTATCCCTTCACCACTCTGGAACCGAACCTTGGCGTGCTCGACCTGGGCGACCAGGACGAGCGCCGACCGACCATCGCGGATGTTCCGGGTTTGATCGAGGGTGCCAGTTCCGGCGCCGGGCTCGGCCACGCCTTCCTGCGTCACGTGGAACGCACCCGCATCCTGGTCCACGTCGTGGACGGCTCGGACCGCGATCCGGAGTGGGGCTACAACGTCATTCGCGATGAGCTGGAGGCGCACGATCCGGCCCTGCTGGCCAAGCCAATGCTCGTGGCCTACAACAAGATGGACCAGGCCGAGGCCGCCGACGCGTGGCCCGCTTTCGAGAAGGCGCGCCGGGCCCAGGGCGTGTCGGTCGTGGCGATCTCTGCCTCCGCCGGCGAGGGCCTGGCCGAATTGCGGTTACGGCTGGCCGCCATGCTGCCCGATGCCGACGAGTTGGCTGAACCAGTGGCGACGGCCGGGGTTGTCGTGCATCACATCGAGTCGGCCGGCGAGGGCTTCCGAGTCGATCGCGACGACGCCGTGTTCGTCGTTCACGGCAAGAAGATCGAGCTCCTGGCCGCCCAGACCAACTTCGAAACGGAAGAGTCGGCCGAGCGCTTCCAGCGCGACTTGCTCCGACTCGGTATCGACGAAGAGCTGCGTCGGGTTGGCATCTTGCCGGGCGATACGGTCCGCATAGGTAGCAGCGAACTCGAATGGGAGCCCGACGACTGGGATCAACGGTGACGATGACTGATCGAGGTCAGACGACCGGCCGGGCCGAAGCATCTCCAGGCGGACGCGCCGACCGATCTGCCTGGGTTCAGCCCGACGACAGGCGCGTCGGGATCCTGGGCGGAACCTTCGATCCTGTCCACTACGGCCATCTCGTGATCGCTGAGCAGGTCCGCGAGGCGCTGGAACTCGACCGCGTTCTGTTCGTGCCCGCCGCGATGCCGCCCCACAAGCTGGACGAGCCCGTGACCCCGGCGGTTGATCGCGTGGCCATGGTGGAGCTGGCCATCGCGGGCAGTCCGGCCTTCGCGGTTTCCCGCGTCGAGATTGAGCGGGACGGTCCCTCCTACACCTCCGACACTCTGGCCGAGCTGTCCGACGAGGCCGCTCACCAGGGAGTGGCCCGGGACTTCTACTTCATTCTCTCGACCGAGGCTCTGGCCGGTTTGCGCGGCTGGCACGAGCCGGAGCGCCTGCTGGCGCTGGCGCATCTCGTCGTCGTCTCGCGACCGGGCGCGCCGCTGCCCGATGCCACGTGGTTGGCCGCCAATCTGCCAGGCGGAGCCGCCTCAACTGAACGTGTCCTTTGCGTAGACACGCTGCCCCTGGCCCATTCGGCCTCGGACGTTCGCGCCCGCGCCGCTGCAGGCCACTCCATCCGCTACCTGGTCCCACTTGCCGTGGAGTCGTACATTCGTGACCACCGGCTGTATCTTTCGAACAACAACCTGAGGATCGCTTGACGTGACCGACACACAGCCCGAATCGGAAGCCCAGCCCGTGGCCAAGGCCACGCCCGCCGTTGGCAAGGCCACGCCCGCTGCCGCCGCGCCCTCGGCCAAGGCTGCGGCCGAAGTCCTGCCCAGCCTGGACGGCTTGCCGCGACGCCGCAAGCCCGCGACAGCCAAGCCGGCCGTTCGCAAGGCTACGGCCGACGAACGTGAAGAGGCGCTCGCCGACGCCCTCGAGGCCGAGATCGAGGCAGAGGAGGCCGCAGCCGCTGCTGCCGCCGAGCCGGAGCTGCCAGAATCGCTGCGCGAGCGGGGCGCACGTCTCAGCGCGCTCGAGATCGCCCGCAAGATCGTCGATGCGGCCGAGAACAAGAAGGCCGCCGACATCATTCTGCTCGACGTCACTCAACTGACATCGATGACCGACTACTTCGTGATTTGCTCGGGCGGGTCGGAGCGCCAACTGGGCGCCATCGCCGACGGCATCTCCGACCAGCTGCGAGATGAGGGCATACGGCCGATTGGGCGCGAGGGCGGGTCCAACTCGCACTGGACGCTGCTCGACTTCGGCATGGTTATCGTCCACATCTTCGCCGTACCCGAGCGAGGCTACTATCAGCTTGAGAAGCATTGGGCCAATGCCAAGACGGTGCTACAGGTTCAATAGGCGGCGGCTCGGTCCGGCCGCGCAGTCCGGCAGCGCAGTCCGGCCGCGCAGTCCGGCGGCCGGCACCAGCCGAAGGGCGCATCCAACGAGCCGAACGACTCAAGAACCAGCGCCGATACGCTCGAATCCGTACACTGCATGGGCGGCGGCTGAACGCGCCGCGGTCGAGCTTCTGGAGACTCAGCCACGACTACCGTCTACGCCTCCGAACGTAAACCGCACCGCGCCCCCACTCTCGTTGACTTCGTCAACATCCGGTGGGTGGACGAGTGGTGCAAGCGCTGCAACATCTGCGTCGAGATCTGCCCCAAAAACAGCCTCGTTCTGACGCATGACGCGATCATCGAGGCCACGGACTGCATTCGCTGTGGTCTGTGCGAGCGCTACTGTCCTGACCTCGCCATTGAGGTCCTGCCGAAGCGCGATGCAGCGGGCCAGTTGCCGCCCATGGTGGCCGCATAGTCTGCCGCCGGCCCCAACGGCCACGCGCATACTCCCGACGCTGCACTTGGTCCGGCCGTCGCCGGTACCGATCCCCATCGCGGCATGACGGATACGGAGAGCGCTCCAGCCGTTGACCGCGACAACCAGACCTGATACAGGATTCACTGATGACCAAGCGACTCGTCCAGGGAAACGAGGCCGTCCTGCTCGGCGCCATCAAGGCCGGTGCGAGGTACTTCTGCGGCTATCCCATCAGCCCCTCCTCCGAGATCCTGGCGCAGGCGTCCCGTTACGCTGCGAATCACCCTGAGTTCCGCTTCCTCCAGGCCGAGGATGAGATCGCCAGCGCCAATGCCATTCTGGGAGCGAGTCTGGCGGGCGCCAAGTCGTTTACGGCAACCTCGGGGCCGGGCTTCAGCCTTATGCAGGAGGCGATCGGCTACGGCCATAAGATCGGCATTCCCACGGTCATCGTGAACGTCATGCGCGTCGGCCCCGCCACCGGAATGCCCACGATGCCCGGCCAGGGCGACCTCAATCAGACTCGCTACGGCTCCACCGGCGACTACACCAGCATCGTCTTTTACCCGTCCACCGTGGCTGAATGCCACGAGTACACGATTCACGCCTTCAACGCCGCCGAGGAAAGCCAGAGTCCGGTCATCATTTTGTCGGACGCGTATCTGGGCCACCTAAACGAGGTCGTGGACCTTGACGAGATCAACGTGCCGGTCGTACCGCGAACCATGGAGCCACTGGCCTCGGGCAGTACGCGCCTCTTCTCCGGCGTGGCCACGTACCCGGACGGTGAGCCTGCCACGGCCGACTCCGACGAGTTCATCCGCCAGTACATCGAGGGTCGCGACTGCCGCCAGGAGGTGGCCGAGAAGTACGCGTTCCATGAGTACGGCTGGAACAAGGACGCGGACACGCTCGTGGTTGTGTACGGAATAACCCGCCGCATCGCTCAGCCCCTCTCGCCCCATTTCGCGCTCTTCCGGCCTATCCGCATCTGGCCCACGCTGGACAAGGAGCTGTCTGAGGTCGCGGATCGCTACAAGAAGATCATCGTCATCGAAGGCAGCGACGGCCAATACGCGAACGTCATCGAGCGGATGCTTCTCCGCCGCGTCGAGCGCGTACCGCTCCTCGGGGGCCGAATGAGTCTCGAGGCCATCTACGAAGGCCTCGATCGGATCGGCCTGCTGCCCAAGGAACTGGCCGCAGCCGGAGGGCCCGGATCCAAGTCCGGATCCAAGTCCGGCTCTCCGGCTCGTGTCGGCTGACTCAGGCGTTCTAGAGGTTTATCCGCAATGGCTGTCAAGGACAAGCTCAAGACCGATCTCTTCCCGACAATCTGGTGCCCCGGCTGCGGCATCGGCCTGATCATGCAGCAGCTGGCCAGCGTCATGGACGAGCTTGACCTCAACAAGATGAACACCGTCCTCGTGACCGGTATCGGCTGCACTGGCCGCATGGGCGCCTACATGAATTTCGAGTCCGTGTACACGCTCCATGGCCGCACGCTGCCGGTGGCCGAAGCCATCAAGACCGTTCGGCCGGAGTTGAACGTGATCGTCGTCTCGGGCGA
Organism: Chloroflexota bacterium; assembly: GCA_043758855.1. Classification (GTDB taxonomy): domain Bacteria; phylum Chloroflexota; class Limnocylindria; order Limnocylindrales; family CSP1-4; genus Fen-1039. Next base: position 334 of record JAYVMQ010000138.1, on the reverse strand, counting down.
TGGAGACACGGCATCGATCGGTGGCAACCACCTGCTCCACTCGATCCGCCGCAACCCGAACATCACGGTCCTGTGCAATAACAACGAAATCTACGGCCTCACCGGCGGCCAGACTGGGCCGACCACGCCCCAGGGAACTACCACGATCTCGTCGCCGGCCGGCGCGGCCTACTCGCCGATCAACCTGCAGGGCCTCGTCAATACGAACCCGGACGCCTATTACGCCAAAACCACGGTCTATCACCAGGGTGCCATGCGCAAGGCGATCAAGGAAGCCATTCAGTGGCCGGGCTTCGCCTTCATCGATGTGGCCAGCCAGTGCATCGAGAACAAC
>JAYVMQ010000137.1:0-4479 GCA_043758855.1 Chloroflexota bacterium | reverse complement strand
TGGTTGGCGCCAACCTTCAGAACCATGAACGGAGCGCGGCAGCAGGATCCGAGCGGATGCTCCGCCACGAATAGTCAAATAGGGCATGTTTGACACCCTGCCGATGCGTCGGCATAGTACCGATCAGTAACAGCCCGACAATGCCCATAGCCCAGTTTCAAGTGATGTCCGTCCACAGGCTGTATTGATGAAGGGCGCGATGCCGAAGGCCCTAGCCTCGGCTGTTGGGTTGGACTTGTTAGGGAGGCGCTTTGATGCGTAAACGTCTGTTCAGCGTTCTCACGGTCGCAGCCATGGTGGCCACCGCCTGTTCGCAGTCGTCGAGTACGGCCACCATTGCTCCGTCATCGCAGAATCCGGCCAGCAATCCACCCGTTACGGCCGCCCCTTCGGCGACACCCGTGACGGTTTCCTTGACCGGTACGACCTACAAGGCCGAAGACGCCGCGGTCAAGGGCGGCAAGGTCGTCCTCGCCGAGTGGCAGTTCCCGGACACCGTCAACCCCTACTTCGCTCAGGCCGAGACTGACATTGAAGTCTCCGGCAGCATGTTTGATAGCCTTCTAAACGTCACGCCGGATCTCAAGTACGCGCCCAACCTGGCCACGAATATTCCCACCGTGGACAACGGAGGGGTCAAGATCGTCGGCTCAGGAATGGACGTCACCTGGAATCTCAAGCCGGGCATGAAGTGGTCCGACAACTCGCCGATCACGTGCGCCGACGTCAAGGGCACCTGGCAGTGGATCATGGACAAGGCCAATACGGGTCTGGCCGGTGGCACAATCGGTTGGGAAGATGTCACGTCAGTTGACGGCGGCACCGGCACCGACTGCGTGATGCACTTCGGCAAGGTCTACGAGGGCTACCTAAGTCTGGTTGCCCCGTTGTTCCCGGCCGCCTACCTCGCTAGCGTTCCGGTCGTGGATGCGCCGACCAAGCTGTACCCACTCGCCAACCTGGCCAGCGGCGTCTACAGCGGCGCGTACATCCCGGTCTCCCTGAAGACCGACGCCCAGATCACGTTCAAGCCGAACCCCAACTGGCAGACCATCAGCGGCCATGCACCGTGGCTGTCCTCGCTCATTTGGAAGTACTACGGCGGCGCCGATACCATGATCGCCGGCTACAAGGCCGGTGAGTACGACCTCGGTCAAGACCTGAACAACGCCGACATCCCGGCGCTGAAAGCGATTGCCCCGGCCGAGGTCAAAATTGCCGACTCCCTGACCTACGAACTCAACGCATTCAACAACGCGCGACTCAAGACGACCTACGGCGCCGACTACACCACCATCATCAAGGCCGTCAAGCTCGCGACCGACCGCAAGGCCATCGCCGCCGGTCCTCTCGCAGGCAACGTGACGGTCAGCAACAACTTCGTTTCGCCCCTGACCTGGTACGAGAAGGCGGTCGGCGGGTCAACCGATGCCGATCCGACCACCGCGGCCACACTCCTGGCTAATGCCGGGTGGACCAAGGGCGCCGATGGCTACCTGGCCAAGGGCGGCAAGACCCTGGCACTCAGCTACTGCACCACAACGCGACAGGTGCGCCAGGACACTCTCAAGCTAATCGCCGCCCAGCTCAAGCCGGTCGGCATCAAGGTGACCGTCAACGCCAAGCCGCCCTCCGATGTCTTCGGCGACTGGACCACCAAGGCTGACACGCTCTGCAACCTCATCCACGGCAACTTTGACGTGGCTGAGTTTGCTTACGTTTCGCCTCTCGATCCGCTCGGTGGCTACAATGTCTACCACTCGAGTGGTATTCCGGACCTGGCGCCGCACAACGGTCAGAACGTCTCCCGCATCAACCTTCCTGCGCTTGACGCAGCGTATGACGCGGTCAAGTCAAGCGTAGACTTCATGAAGGTGCGTGCCTCGATGTTCGCAATCCAGGACATCTACGGCTCCGACCAGAACACGTACGAGCTTCCGCTCTACTACCGCAAGGACGTCTGGCTGGTTACCCCCAAACTGCACAACTTCACAGGCAACCCAACCACTTCAGCCGGTGAATGGAACATCGGTGACTGGTGGGTTGGCTGAGATCTGACACAGCGGCTGATCTGACGATCGGTCGCTGGGGATAGTCGCCACAGAGAGGGCGGCGGGTCTTCGGGCTCGTCGCCCTCTCACATAACGCGGGCGAGATTGAGTGATTAAGTACACACTTCGGCGATTGCTGCAGACGATCCCGGTCCTGTTCGGGATCACGTTGGTCTCCTTCATGCTGATGCACCTCCAGCCGGGCAACCCGGCGGACCGGTTCGCTCAGAATGCAAGAGTCACGACAGAGCAGATTGACGCCTTCAAGCATCGCTGGGGCCTGGACGATCCGTTGTGGCTGCAGTATCTGAAATGGACTGGCGTCTGGGGTGATAAGGGGGTCGTGAACGTCCTCCCCGGTGGCTCGGTCGACGTCGTCGGGCTCAAGCTGGACCTGCCGGGCGGAGACAACGGCATCCTTCACGGAGATCTGGGCTACTCAATCACTGATGGCCGGCTGGTCGTTGACGTAATCTCCGACCGATTCCTGCCGACTGTGATTCTGGCAGGGACGGCCTTCATCATCTGGATCACCCTTGCCTTCCTCGCCGGCGTGTATGCGGCCGTCAAGAGATATGGCATATTCGATTCGTTCCTGACCATCTTTAACTACATCGGCTACTCACTACCGACCTTCTGGGTAGGCCTTGTCCTGATCACATTCTTTACCTCGGAACCGCTCAAATGGTTCCCGGCGAGTGGCATGTGGGACGCCCGCTCGGTACCGGTATTTGGCTCATCTGAGTACTGGGCCTTCCTGGGCTCAGACCCGCTTTATGCCCTGGGCGACTTGGCCCGTCACCTTGCTCTGCCGGTGGCTACGCTGGTTATGGTCAGCATTGCCGGCGATTCCAGGTTCATCCGGTCGAGCATGCTCGATTCACTGAACCAGGACTACGTGAAGACCGCGCGCGCCAAGGGCGTCTCAGAACGGCGAGTTGTTTTCCGCCACGCCCTTCGCAATGCGATGCTGCCGGTCGTCACCAACCTGGGCCTGGAAATTCCCATCATCTTCGCCGGCGCGGTGGCGACCGAGACCGTCTTTTCGTGGCCGGGCATGGGTCGCCAGTTCGTCGAAGCGGTCAACCATGCCGACTACCCGGTGTTGATGGGCGTGCTTCTTATTTCGTCCGTGATCGTCGTCCTGGCCAACCTGTTGGCCGACATCATGTACGCGGTGGTTGATCCCCGCGTCAAGTACGACTGAGGCTTGCGCGTGGACCCCCGAATCGAGGAGGTCGAGCTGCCTGAAAAGGGTGGTTCGCCAGCAGACTACGAAGTTGCTCTGGTTTCGCTCAACCAGTGGCAGCTCGCCTGGCGTCGCTTCAAGAGGCACAGGCTGGCGCTTTTCGGTGCCTTGCTGTTTCTGGGCGTGGTCGCCATAGCAATTGTTGGACCTCTGCTTCTGCCCTACGACCCCCAGTACGTGCCGTCGTTTGCTTCGCAGTTTTGCGAAGGTAGCCAGACGGTGAGCGCCTATAGCGGCTGCCCGCCGTTCTCGCCCGGCCACATACTGGGAACGACCGGCAGCCTCAGGCTTGATCTGCTGGTGCTCGTCGTCAACGGTGCGCGCATATCTCTCATCATCGGCGTGGGTGCGGCCCTCGTGGCCACCGTCATCGGCACGATCGTCGGCGGCGTGGCCGGCTACTTCGGCGGAGTCGTCGACAACCTGTTGATGCGTTTCGTCGATGTCTTGCTAAGCATCCCGCTCCTGTTCGTCGTCATCTGGATGTCGAAGGTCATCGGCAACGGCGACTGGCGAGTGCTGCTCCTCGTCTTCTCGATCCTGGGATGGCCCGGGGAGGCGCGGTTGGTACGCAGCCTCTTCTTAACGCTGCGGACCGAGGTCTTCGTTGACGCGGCCCGGGCAGCAGGGGTTTCGGACCTGCGCATCATCTTCCGCCACATTCTGCCCAACGCGGTCAGCCCGATCATCGTTTCCACAACCCTGGCGGTCGCCGCCTTCATCATTACCGAAGCATTCGTCAGCTTCCTCGGCTTTGGGGTCGACCCGGCCGTGACCCCAACCTGGGGCAATATCCTGACCGGCGGCCAGGACTTCATCGGTCAAGGCAACTGGTGGTGGACGCTATTCCCAGGCTTGGCGATCGTGGTCACCGTGCTCGGTATCAACTTCATGGGTGACGGCCTGCGCGACGCCCTTGACCCGAGGAGCCGAGATTGAGCATCCAACCCGGCGCATCCAACCCCGCCCCCAGCAGTTCGGACGTTCCGCTTCTTGATGTCCGCGGCTTGCGCACCTACTTCCATGTCATGGACGGGACGGTCAAAGCCGTCGACGGGGTCGACTTCTCCATCCCTCGGGGCGGCACACTGGGTCTAGTCGGCGAGTCTGGCTGTGGTAAGAGCGTTACGGCTCACTCGATCATGCGCCTGATCGATATCCCGCCGGGCGAGATTGCCG
>JAYVMQ010000136.1:0-12289 GCA_043758855.1 Chloroflexota bacterium | reverse complement strand
AATCCGATCACGGCGTGCCGGCCATCGCCGACCACCGACACGACCTCGATCCCACTCTCCGGCGGAAGGCCAGCCAGTTGCTGCCAGCTCCGCCCGTCGGCCGACGTCCACGCCTCTAGCGATCCCCAGGGCAGCGTCTCGATGTCTCCGGGCGCCTGCACCCCTGCCGCGACGTAACCGCCCGGAATGGACGCAAACCCGTCCGTCCAGCCGGGTCTGGGAACGCGGTCCGATCTGGTCCAGTGCGCGAGGTCCGTGCTGGTCCAGAGCTGCAGGTCGCCCGGGAGGGTCGACGGTCCGCCCGAAAACGTCCCTGCCCAGCCAAAGGAAATGTAGCTGCCACTCGAAGCCGGGACGATCGTGCCCAGCATGTAGCCCTCCGATCCCAACGTCCATGTCGGTCCCTGCCAGGCCTCGGTCCAGATGGCGCCGTCACTCGATTCCCAGGTGCTGGTTGTGTCCCCGTTGATATGGATCACATACCCACTCGGGGTCGCGAAAAGCGAATCCGGCGCTGGATCACCGGGTAGGCCCGAACTCGTCAGCCGGTGCCAGGCAACGCCATCAGTCGATGCCCAGAACTCGGTCGAGGTCCCCGCGTTCCCCCAGGCAAGGAACCCGGCCGGTCCCGCGGCAACACCATTCACCCATGAATACGTGTCGGATTGCGCGGGGACGGGCGGGCGTGTGGCCTGCCAGGTCAGGAGGTCCGTCGTCGTCCACAACATGGCCGTCGCGCCCGAGGCATCACCTGTGTTGCCCACGGCGACCACCCGCCCGGCCGACTCGGCAACCCCGGTCACCGTGGCCGCGTCGCTCGGGAGGACGGATTGCTCGCTCCAGTTGACGCCATCGCTCGAACTAAGGACGTGTACCTCCCAGGACGTAGGTGCAGTGGGGCCGGCCGTCCGCAAGGCCGCCAGGACCGTGCGGTCGGATAGATATCCACGCGTGACGCTTGCAGCCGAGGGCACGAAGGCCACCAATCCGCGGCTCGTAGAGGCGAAGACCGGGTTTCGGTACCCACCCCACCCGGGCGCGACCAATTGGGGGAGCGCGCCGCTGACGAGGCTCCAATTCGATCCGGGGAGTTGCGTGACCTTGGGCGACGTCAATGCGCCGGTCGTGCTCGTGGCGGACGTCGCCGCCGTGGGTGAGCCTGACGGTCCGCCCGTGCCTTGACCAGGCGAGGGTGCCCGGCCATTGCCATAGAGATACGCGCCAGAGGCCACGATTGCGATGATGGCCACGGCTGCTGCGACTCGGCCAGCCAGGCTGAAGCTCCCGACCCGGGATCGCGACCACGGTTGGGCGTTGCCGGCCGGTCCGGATGTGGCGTCCTCCAACGCCTCTTTGAGCGAGGCCGGGGCCCGGTTTGGGGCCGAGTCGGCCAGCCAGGCGCGAATGACTTCCTCGGGATCGAGCGGCTTGCCGGTCATCGCCCCGCCTCCTCGGATGACTCGATGGCTGTGCGAAGCGTCTTGAGCGCGTAGTGGAGACGGGACTTCACGGTACCCGCGGGAATGCCCAACCGCTCGGCTATGTCGTCAACCGATAGGTCGCGCCAGAACCGCAGCACGACGATGATCCGTTGGTCCGGCGTGAGCCGGGCGAAGGCAGGCTCCAGGGCGAGCCGGGCGATCGTTGCCCCGTGGGAGTCGGCCGTCGCCAGGTCATGGATGTCGTCGAGCGCAACGACGTGGATAGTCCTCGCATGCCGCATCCGGTTGCGACACACGTTGACCAAGATCCGATCGAACCAAGCGTCGAACCGGCTGCTGTCGCGCAGCGTTCCCCAACCCGACCACGCCCGCACGATGGCTTCCTGCGTCGCGTCTTCTGCCTCTTCTCGATCGCGCAGAATCAGTGTCGCGAGTCGGTAGCTCCGTAGCAGACGCGCGTCATCAAGAAACGCGAAGGCTTCCACGCGGTGGCGGCGCCAGGCCACGCTTTCGGCCGTCGGTTCGACCATGTCGGGGCGCGCTTCGCCGGAGCGAGCAGGCGCGGCCTCCCGGCCCGGCAACCCCCGAAGTCCCCTCAGAACCGGCAACGCTGCCTCCCACATCTTGGCTGCCTCCGTGTCCGCGCCCTGGGCGCTTGCATCTATGACACGTGACGGCCGCGAAACGTTCAGACGTGCTAGCGGGGCAGGGTCGACCTGCCGCCTGGCCCGAACGGAGGCCAGTCTAGCCCGCCCTCGGCCGCCGGTGCCGGTCAGGCTATGACGCACAACTTGACAGGCTGTCAACAGGTCGAGCGCCTCGCGCGAGGCTACACACTCGAACGGAACATTCGGGCCGCTCGTTGGGTGCCGGCGGTGCTGGATTCTGACCCGAAGGACTCAAGCGCCCGGTTGCGGACCCATTTTCGGCTGGATCGCCGGCCTGGCAGGCGCGGCGCCCGGCAGCGGAGCCAGATAAGCGGGAGTAGAGCCGGATCCTGTTGACTACCCGTCAAATGAAGCGAGAAGAGAAGCTGAACGGCCAGCCGGGCGACAGCCCGATCAGACAGGCCGCCACTGAAGGCGCGCTCCAACGGGAAGTCCAGCACCTGTTCGCCCAGATTGGATCAGCCGTGCGCACGGAGCGCCGACGCCGCGCCTTGACTCTGAGTGGGCTGGCCGAGATGGCCGGCCTGGACGCCTCCACGGTCCACTATGTTGAGTCGGGTCGACCGGCTCGGCTGGAAACCCAGGTCCGGATGGCCAGGGCGCTCCGGATGCGGCTCGAGGTCGATCTGGTTGATCCTCGGAAACGCGACCGTGGGCCGGCTCGACTCGAAGACCCCGTTCATGCGGCGATGGGCGAGGCGCAAGCGGCGCGATTCCAGGGGCTCGGTCTCTCGGTTGGCATGGACGAGCCATTCCAGCACTACCACTTCGCCGGTCGGGCGGACGTCGTTGCCTGGTCGCCGGAGCGACGGGCGCTGCTCCACATCGAGAACCGCACGTGCTTCCCCAATCTGCAGGAGGCGTTCGGCAGCTTCAACACCAAGCGCGAATACCTGGGGGCGGCGCTGGCAGGGCGTGCGGGCGTTGCCTCGTGGCACAGCGAAACTCACGCGATGGTCGTGCTTTGGTCTGGCGAAGCGCTGCACGCCATGCGGATACATCGCGCTAGTTTTGCCTCGCTCTGCCCGGACTCGGGCGAGGCCTTTCGCCAGTGGTGGTCGGGCGAGTCACCTTTGGCGGGGCGGCGATCTGTTCTCGCTGTTTTCGACCCCATCGAGGGAATTCGGTCTGACCGCAAGCGCTGGGTCAGCCTCGCGGAAAGCGCCAATGTCCGAGCCCGTTACCGTGACTACGCGGACGCCCTCGAGGGGCTCCGAAACGCGGGCCGTGTCTGATGACGAGTGCGGCGCCGGGGAGGCTTACCGGGGCAGCAGGCGCCCCAGGCCAAGCTGCTCGGCTCGAGCCAGTGTGGCCGAGGCGAAGACGACGTCGGCAAGCCCGATGCCCAAGTGTGTGACGAGGATGCGACCGGCTGGACGGCCACTCCCGGTGTCGCGGTCGCCGGGCCGCGCCGCGCCCTCGCGCCGAAGCAGTTCACCGATCGTGGAGTCAGGGTCCGGGTAGCCGGCGAAAATCGGGCCCGACCGAGCGACCAGGAATTGGTCGCGCTCGTCGACGACGAAGTAAGCCTCGCGGGCGAGCGCTGCCGGGGCCTGCATGTCGTAGTCGACGGCGATGAAGAGCACTTCTGGTTCGAGCCAGGCGGGATCAAGGGTCTGGCGACTCGGCCCGAACGAGACGACCGAGATGACGACGTCGGCCGACTCGACCGCCTCGCGCACACTTGCGACCGACTGCGCCGCACCGATCCCACCGACCGTGGTTGCCTCTGATACCAGGGCCGCGGCTCGATCGGAGTCGACGTCGGTGATGCGAACCTGCGCGCCGGGCAGGAGATTGCCGATAACCGGGAGGTGGCTGCGGGCCTGGGCCCCCGCCCCGAGTAGTGCCACGCAAGGCAAACGTCCGGCGCCCGCGCCCCCGGGCCCAGCGCCCGCGCCTCGGGGCATGGCGCCCTCGGGCAGGAAGTGGCGGATCGCCACACCGCTCACGGCAGCAGTTCGGTGAGCCGTGATTGCGCCGCCGTCCATAACGACGAGTGGCTCACCGGTGCGCGGGTCGTTGGTCAGCACCAGCGCGTGATACGTCGCCAGTCCGTGCCCGGGGTTGGCTGGAAAGCCCGCGATCCACTTGGCCCCGATCAGGTCCGAGGAGCCGTCCTCGACCTCGCCCCACAATAGGGCGGGCATGGCCTGCGCGAGCGAACCCGGTTGCCGCGGATGCAAACCGATCTTGGGTGGCATCTCTGCGTCGCAGCCAAGCGCTCGTAAGGTCTGCTCGGCCAGCCTGAGTCGCTCCGGGAGTGGCGGCATGGCAACCGCGACCTCGGCTGCCGAGAGGTGTCGAAATGGCTTCATCATTCCTGCCGTAGACGTTGGCCAGACTCGGCCCGACTCATTGCGCCCTGAGCGCTCCGTTCGGCGGCTATTGCCCCGCCCTCCAGAGCGCCCTTCCGGAGTCTAGCGGTACGATGTCGCTGGCGAGGCGCCCACTCACTGAACTCCGGTCGGCCGGTAAGGAGCTAGATAGATTGCAGCGTGTACGAGGCCTGATCGCGGGCAGCTTGGTCGGCGTACCCCTCGGCCTCTTCATGATTCTGTGGCTGCACGCATTGGTCTGGGCAGCAGCTATCGGCGGTGGCCTGGTGGGCCTGGCTATCTTCGCTGTCGTGGCCACTCGCAGAGATGTACGCGAGGAAGCGGCCGACGCCGCCTGGCGGGATGCGGCACCGGATCTGCCCCCGGTTTCGGACCGGGTCGCCCTCGAGAGAGTCCAGGCCAGATTGCCCGGGCCCGGGAAGAGTCGCAGTGCGAGCGCCGTAGCAGGGGACGAGAGCGGGGACGCTAATCCCGAGGACGCGGCCAGCCACGGATCACACCCCACGTGAGTCCAGCCGATCGAGCAGGCCTCGAGGCGCGCCTGCGCGCCGAAGGCCTGGAGCCGACCGTCTGGTCCAGCATGCCAGGGGAGCGATTCGGTAGCGTCGTGCGAGACGTGGGCCGAAAGTTCGGCACTCGGGCGCAGGGCCGCGGCTCCCGCTGGTAGGCGCCCGCGCTGTGGCTTTTTCGGGGATCGGATAGGCTGATCGGCGGGCGCGCCTGGCGCGTCTCGCAGCCACCGTTCGAGGACTTTGAGCAAATGGGCTCTTTCGAACGCATCGACGAGACGGACGCTCGTATTCTCGAGCTACTGCAACGTGATGGGCGTGAGTCATACGCCGACGTGGGCCAGTCCGTCGGGATGAGCGGGCCCTCCGCCCATGAGCGTGTGAAGAAGCTCGAGGCCCGAGGTGTCATACGCGGCTACTCGGCGCTGGTGGATCCGCCGCTCCTCGGCTACGGAGTCCTGGCGTTCGTCTTCATCAAGCAGGTGCCAGGCACGATCGCGACCGACATGACGGGCGACTTCATCGGCATCGACGAGATCGAGGAGTGTCACCATCTCGCGGGCGAGGCTGACTACCTGCTCAAGGTTCGGGCGACAGACACGCGGCACCTCGAGCGGGTTCTGCACGCCATCCAGCAGGTGCCTCAAGTTTTCACGACCGAGACGCAAATGGTCTTCTCCAGCGCCTTCGAACGCAGACCGCTGCGCCCTCCACGCGACCATGTCCAGGCTCCGACTAACGGTTCGGGGTCGTGACGCTGGCGGTGAGGGTCGCCTCCTCCGCCTCGTGAATGAGGACGATCGTCCGGCCCGCGCCGGCAATACCGTCCCCGAAGCGCGCGTTACAGGGATGTTCGATTCGATCGCTCCCGTATACGACCGGATCAACACGCTGATGACCGGCGGCCTCGATGGCCGCTGGCGCCGAGCGGCGGTTAAGGCCGCGCGCCTGGCCCGAGGTGGTCGCGCACTCGACGTGGCCTGCGGCACGGGCAAACTGACGGCTGCCCTGGGTCGCGCAGTTGGACCGACGGGCAGCGTGATCGGCGTGGATCTATCGCCGATGATGCTGAGCGAGGCCAGGCGAGCGGTCGGCGACGTCCCGGGCGTGGAGTTCGTACTCGGCAATGCCCTCGCCCTGCCGGTCGAAGACGGATCGTTCGATGCGGCGACTATCGCTTTCGGGCTGCGCAACCTGGCCAGCTTCGAGGATGGGTTCCGGGAAATGGCTCGAGCCGTGCGGAGTGGGGGAAGGGTGGTCTGCCTCGAGCTTTCAGTTCCCCGTTCGCGACTCCTGGGACGGTTCTACGCAGGCGTTTTCGGCGTCACGGCGCCGGCTATGGGGGCGATCTTCCGGCGGCGGGCCGAATACTCGTACCTCCCGCATTCGCTCGATGATTTCCCGACGGCCGAGAATATCGCCGCCACGATGCAGCGGGCCGGCCTGCGCGACGTGAAGTTCAGGCGCCTCGCCTTTGGTGCGGCTGCCCTGCATGTGGGGACGGTGACCGGGCCGACGCAGCCTTAGCCGACAAGACGCCCGCGGCTCAGCGTTACGGCCCCGACGCTAAACGGCTTCTTCTGCCGTTTCTTCGACTGCCGGCTGGCGCTCAGCTTCGAGCCGGGCCGCCTCGGCTGCCGCCTGGGATTCTCGAATCGTGCCTTCGACGTAGGCACCGTGGAGCCTGAGCAGCTTGGTGACGGTGGCCTCGTCGATCGGCTGACCAGCGGCTGCCATCTCGCTAGCCAGAAGCGAGGCTTCGACAGCGTCAACCGGCCCCCCGGGCGTCTCGGCCGACTCGAACGGGTGTCCGGCCAGGAAGACCCAGGCCGTGAGGCCACCGATGACCAGGCCAAGGACCAGGAACAAGAAGAAGTACGGCATTTGGGCCCTTCCATGGGGCGGCTTCACTGAGGTTGAGGGACTGCCGCGGTGCGGTCCCTGACCGCCTGCCGTTGGTTTGGCGCCCCGGCCAGTATAGGACGGCGGTCAGGTCTAGAGCCGTTCGGCGCGGACCGGTACACTGTGCCGACCATGATTGACTTCACGCCAAGTCCTATCGCTCTGGCCATTGGCTCACTCGAGATACGGTGGTACGGCATCGGCTACGTCGCGGCCATTCTTGCCGGAACGTGGCTCGCATTTCGTCTGGCCCGGCAGCGCGGTGAACGCACCGAGCGCATAGTCGACGGCCTGATCATCATGGCCATCGCTGCCTTGATTGGCGGCAGGGCTTACCACGTGATCGATCAGTGGGGCTACTACAAAGACCACTTGGCCCAGATCGTTCTGCCTCCCTATAGCGGCCTGGGGATTTTCGGCGGTTTATTGACCGGCATGCTGGCGATGATCTGGTACGCGCGCCGCCACCGGCTCAACTTCTGGCGATGGGGCGACATCGTCGTCCCAGGCGTCCTTCTTGCCCAAGCCGTTGGTCGGTGGGGCAATTTCATGAACCAGGAGCTGTACGGCCCGCCGACCAACCTGCCCTGGGGAATCGCAATCCAGTGCCAGAACCGCGTGGCCGAGTTCGCCTGCCCGGCTCAGGGCGGAACCACGCCAGTGGACGCTCATTTCATACCCCTCTTTTTCTACGAGTCGGTCCTGAGCCTCCTTGGCGCCTTCGTGATGATCTTCCTCTGGCGACGGTTCACAGCGAGGGGCCGGCTCCTTATCGCCGGCGATATCGGCCTTCTCTACTTTGTCTGGTATGGCGTCGAACGGAGTCTTCTCGAAACCCTCCGCAGCGGCTGGAACTGGACCTTCTTTGGTCTCGCGACCGCTCAGCTCGTGGGTCTGGGCGCTGCCGCCGCAGCCATCGTGGCCATCGTCGTCCGCCACTTGTGGGTCCGGCAGCACCCGGTTCCGGCTGACCCAATAGCCGGCCCCGGCTCCGGCGGCGAGGCTGAGTCTGTTTCTGCCGTCGAGCCCGACGCGGTGCCAGCCAGCTAATCGGGGGCAGAGCCGAAGCCCGAACAAACGCTCGCGTCTCCCGTCTAGACCTCCTCTAGCGGCAGGATTGAACCGGATCACCGCTGGGCAAGGCAGGGTCACGCAGCCAGGTGGCCATGGCGCCCCCAGCTCCGGGGCCAACGCGTCCTCACGGACGGTCAGACGGTGTTGCGCGACGGCCCGCTCGGCCGGGTACAATTCGGCCGTCGCAAATACGCCGCCACTCTAGACAGAAATATCTGCCCGCCGCGCGACGCCCAGAAGACGCACCACCTCCGGGCCCGCCCGTTGGCCTGGATCAAGTCCCAGGGTGAACTGAGGAGAGATCGTGGTAACTATCGGCGTAAGCGTCGAGGGGCGACCGCAGAATCTGAATGCGGAGCATCCCGTCGTTCGTTGGGTGAACGAGGTTGCGGCCCTGACTACACCGGACGCCGTTTACTGGTGCGACGGTTCGCAGTCGGAGAACGACCGGCTGACCCAGCTCCTAGTCGAATCCGGCACCTTCATCCGCCTGAATGCCGACCTCCGGCCTAACAGCTTCCTGTCCCGTTCCGATCCATCAGACGTCGCCCGAGTCGAGGATCGAACCTTCATCTGTGCGGAAAAGGAAGAGGACGCCGGCCCGACCAACAACTGGCGCGATCCGGCGGAGATGCGCGAAACGCTCAAGAGCCTATTCAAGGGCTCTATGCGCGGTCGGACCATGTACGTCATTCCGTTCTCGATGGGCCCAGTGGGCTCGCCGATTGGGCGCCTGGGCTTGGAGATCACCGACTCTCCTTACGTCGTCGTCAACATGCGGATCATGACTCGCATGGGTGACCCGGCCCTGGCCGAAATCGCCAGGACCGGCGACTTCGTGCCGGCCATCCACTCCGTCGGGGCGCCGCTCGCCCCGGGTGAGGCTGATGTGCCGTGGCCGTGCGATCCGGACTTGAAGTACATCGTCCATTTCCCGGAGACGCGCGAGATCTGGTCGTATGGCTCCGGCTATGGCGGCAACGCCCTTCTCGGCAAAAAGTGCTTCGCCCTGCGTATTGCGTCCGTGATCGCCCGCGACGAGGGCTGGCTGGCCGAGCACATGCTGATCGTCAAGGTCACCGCGCCTGACGGCAGGGTCAAGCACATGGCCGGCGCCTTCCCATCGGCCTGCGGCAAGACCAATCTGGCCATGCTCGAACCTACGATCCCGGGTTGGAAGCTACAGACCATCGGCGACGACATCTGTTGGATGAAGTTTGGCGCCAACGGCAAGCTGCACGCCATCAACCCTGAGTCCGGCTTCTTCGGCGTTCTGCCCGGCACGAGCATGGACACGAACGCCAACGCGATTCGCACTCTGTATGCCAACTGCATCTACACGAACTGCGCCCTCACGGACGAAGGCGACGTGTGGTGGGAAGGCCTTACCAAGGAAGCACCTGCCCATCTCATCGATTGGACCGGCAAGGATTGGGCCCCGGGGGGCGACAAGCCTGCCGCGCACGCCAACGCTCGATTCACCGCTCCGGCCAGCCAGGACCCAGCGATTTCGCCCGACTGGGAGGATCCTGCCGGCGTCCCCATCGACGCGATCATGTTCGGTGGCCGTCGAACCTCAGCGGTGCCGCTGGTTCGCGAAGGCTTCGACTGGGAGCACGGCGTTTTCTTGGGCTCGATCATGAGCTCCGAGATGACCGCCGCCGCGGCAGGCACGATCGGCAAGCTGCGCTTCGACCCGTTCGCCATGGTGCCGTTCTGCGGCTACAACATGGCCGACTACTGGGGCCATTGGCTCAAGATCGGCCAGAAGGCCGGCGCCGAACTGCCTCGCATCTACCTGGTTAATTGGTTCCGTAAGGATGCCCACGGCAAATTCATGTGGCCTGGTTTCGGCGACAACAGCCGCGTCATCGAGTGGATCTTCGGCCGCTGCTCCGGTGAGGACAATGCGGTCAAGACGCCGATCGGCTTCCTGCCAGCGCCGGGCGCGCTCGACACGACCGGTCTCGATGTCTCCGAGGACGACATGTCGGCCCTGCTTGCGGTTGACCTAAAGGTTTGGGCGGCCGAGGCGGAAGCCATAGAGGAGCATTACGCCAGATTCGGGGCCAAGTTGCCGCCTGCGCTGGCCGCTCGACTGCAGGAACTCAAGCAGGCCACGGCCGCCGTCTGAGGCGCATCCTCGCAGACTTATGCCGAAGCCGACCGCCTGGTCGGCTTCGCTGCAACGGGGTACCATCCCGCAATCGCCGGTTTGAGCTCGACCGGTGCCAAAACCACCCGCCGGCCCGTCCGGCGGCGTACTCAGTAGGGAGTCCGCCGATGGCTGTCTGTCGTCGCAAGGTTACGGTCATCGGGGCCGGCAACGTCGGTGCCACTGCGGCTCAGCGGATTGCTGAGTCGGGCTTGGCCGACGTCACTCTGATCGACGTTATCGAGGGTCTGCCTCAGGGCAAGGCCCTCGACCTCACAGAGGCTGCGCCGCTCCACTACCACGACCATGCGATCGTCGGCACGAACGACTATGCCGACACCGCCGGCTCTGACGTCATCGTCGTCACGGCCGGCCTGGCTCGTCAGCCCGGCATGACGCGCGATGATCTCCTGCTTAAGAACATGGGCATCGTCCGTGCCGTCGTGGGCAAGGCGGCCCAGTACTCGCCCAACGCCATCGTGATCATGGTCACGAACCCGCTCGATGCCATGGTCCACGTCGCTCTCGAGACGACCGGTTTCCCGCGCGAGCGGGTAATCGGCATGGCCGGCGTCCTTGACAGCGCCCGCTTCCGAACCTTCATCGCCGCGGAACTGGGCGTTTCCGTCGTGGATGTGTCGGCCTTTGTGTTGGGCGGTCATGGGGACACCATGGTCCCGCTGCCGCGCCTTTCAACTGTGGCAGGCATTCCCCTTCCGGAGCTGCTGTCACCAGAGAAGATCGACGCACTGGCCACCCGAACCCGCAACGGCGGCGCCGAAATCGTGGGCCTGCTGAAAACCGGCAGCGCCTACTACGCGCCGGCTTCGTCCGTTTTGCAGATGGTCGACGCCATCCTCAACGATCGGAAGAGAGTGCTGCCCTGCGCCGTCCTCCTTGACGGTGAGTACAAGATCGACGGCCTCGTGGTGGGCGTCCCGGCGGTCCTGGGTGCGGCCGGTGTCGAGCGAATAATCGAGGTCAAGCTGACCGATGATGAGCAGGCAGCCCTCCTGAACTCCGCAGCATCGGTCCGCGAGCTGGTAGAGACCATGAAGCGGGCTCAGGCTTAGTCTCAGGCATCTCTCGTCAGCCCGCAGGGGGGGCAGACTCCAGAACATAGGAAAGCCTCGGCGGTCCCGTCCTGCCGAGGCTCTCCTGGGGCCAGTTGATGAATTGCGCCGGTCCCGGCCCCCGAGAACCCGGGACCAGCGCGGTTCGACCGTCCGATCCCCCTCTGTCGCGGCCAGGCCGCATATCGGACGATCTACCCCCGATGATTGCGTCGAGGGCCTGGCACGTTGCCACGCCTTTCGCCGCTCGCTGAATCAAGCCACACGCACGCCGCCGTGCGGAGCGCCCAGCCGACACCCCAGATGTCGGCCAACCGACACCGAGTCAACTCGGGCGCGGCCCGAGTTGACTTTGCGACTACGAGCGGGAGCCCGTAGTCGAGAGTTGGCGCGGCCCGAGTTGACTTTGCGACTACGAGCGGGTCGGACCTCCACCGGCGGCTACCGCTAAACTCGGCCCGTGCCCGCACCCGTCCGCCTTGATTTCGATCCTACAGCCACAGTCCTTGGGACGGCGGTCCGTCTCGATTTACTGGCGCTGGCCAGTGTCGTGTTCTTGGTGCTGGTGATCACGGCTCTGCATGCGGGCCGATCTGGCGTCGCGCCAAGCATCGATGGGGTCGAAGCTGCATGGCGGCTCAGACGAGACGACCTCATCCTCATCGCCTTCGGCGCGGTGCCCGGGGCCGTGATCGGCGGACGGCTTGGGTACGGCCTGATTCACCTCGACTACTACCGAACCGATCCGACTGCGCTCTTCGATCCGGGCCGGGGCGGTATGGAGCTGGCCCTTGCGGTTCTGCTCGGCAGCCTGACAGCTATTTCCGTGGCCAGGCTGCTCGCGGCGCCGATCGGCCGCTGGCTGGCCGTGGTGGCAGTCCCACTTCTCATTGGCTTGGGCCTGGGCAAGCTGACGATGGTTCTGGGCGGGGCGGGGCAGGGGCTCTATTCGGACGCCTCCTACTCCACTCGTTACGTCCGCCCGGGTCCGTGGGGCAGCGCCAATGCGGATCTCGCCGCCGTGCCGTCGCAAGCGCTGGAGGGCACCCTCGTCCTCGTCGTCCTTGTCGGTGTTCTCGTCATCCCGTTTCTGCTTCGGCTCCGCTTCACTGACTGGGGGGTCATCG
>JAYVMQ010000135.1:0-5131 GCA_043758855.1 Chloroflexota bacterium | reverse complement strand
GCTCGATCGATAGGGCGCTCGAGAGGATCAGACGCATCCCCAACCGTCTCGCCTGGGAACCGGATTGGCTTTTCCACAGCGTTCATCCAGGCTTCCCAGAGGTCCTCAACCTCGTCGTACCAATAGTCGCCGAGCTTCGATCCGAGCCGCCCGCGGCGCCTTCCCTGCTTCAAGGCCTCGGGGCTTGGTGGCTCGTTCCGCTCGACCACACTAACCAAGACCCTTCCGCCCGGATCCCAGTTGGCCACATAGCTATCACCGGGTTGGGCCGACTGTGGAAGAACGATACGGTCGGCTCGATGCCGAGCAATCTGAGGACTTCGGTCGTGGATTCCGCTCGCACAGTCTCTGGATGGGGCAGTTTCCCCATGCGTCAAGCGGTCGTGAGGTCGAGGCGCTTCTTGTGCTTCGTCACGGCCTCGGCGTAGCGGTCCAGGGTGGAGTACCGCACGTCGGCCTTCGAGGACTCGATCTCGGCGACGACCGACTGGCTCACGTTCATCTCGGCCGCCACCTCGGCCTGAGTAAGGTGATTGGCCTTCCGCTCGGCGACGAGGGCCGCGATGAGCAGCTGGCGGCGGACCTCCGCCTGGAGCAGCTCAGGGTATCGGGCGTTCTTGGCTGTTCGGCGGGCGATCGAGCGATCGAGGTCGTCCAAGGGTGATCTCCTTCTGGCAGAGTTATCGGGCATTACCGATATTCTGTCAAGTACCCTCATCCGGCACGCCACCTGTCGCGCCGATCCTTCGCCAGCTCAATCACGTGCTTCGGAGCCTTCTGAGTGTGCTTCTCGTGCAGCACGACGGCAAGCAGGATGCGGCCCTTGGTGCCTTCGGCCGAGAAGAGAAGGCGGTAGCTGTTGTCGACGCCGTGCGTCTCGACCTCGTAGATGTCCTCGACGAGATGCCGGGCTGCTCGGAGTCCGTCCTGTCGAACGATCAGCATCTGGGCATGGATGCTCACCGCATCCTCGTCGCCGAGGGCGTCCAGCTCTTTGTCCACGGTCGGGTGGATGCGCCAGCGATGGGAGACATCGCCCTGGTCGGGTCGAGCCTGAGCACTCTCCATTCGTCGCTTGTCGGCCATCATTCCTCCGGGCTGAGGTCTTCTGCGGTCATTCTGCCAGAGCGCCCTTCATCGACCCTTCTCAGTCCCGTCGACGCGCTCGCTTCCCGGCCTCTCGACCGGTAGAGCTGCCTTCCGCTCGACGCCGTACCAAAGGCCATGGGCGTCCTCGAGGCCGTCGTCGGCCAGGAGTTGGATCCAGGCCTTCGAGCCGACGGGGTAAGGCGTCCTGCGTGCCTTCGGATCCGTCGCCAGCGAGCGGAGGGTGCGAGGCGCGAGGTTCTCTCCGATGGTCACAACCTGGGCTGAGCCGCCGAGCTTGCTCACCTCACCGATCGGCACTCCCCAACAGCGGCCGGTAAGGTTCGCGATTTCCATCGGCCCGGCGACCTGGCGCAGCCGGGCGAGGCGTGCTGGGCTGTTGACCACCCAGAGCAGGTACCAGCCCGCATGTCGGACGGCGAACATCTTGGCATAGGCATTGAGGCGCTCGCGGATCACGGGCGGCCGCTCGGTCGACTCGTCGACTTCGACGAGGAAGAGCGCCGAGGCTTCGCCGGTGTCGATGATGACGAGCTGGTCGGGGTTGATGCCGTCGCCGAGGTTGGGGATTAGGGACTCTGGCCACCACAGCTGGACGAGCCCTGGCTCCTGGCGCTGGATGCCAGTGACGAACTCCACGCCGTCGAGCTGATGGCGGACGGTCACGAGACTGGGCGAGCGATATGGGTTGAGGTGGAGGCGGCGTCGTCCGGATTCACTCAAGCGATAAGCCACGGGGATTCCTCCTTGTTCGGCAGGCAGGGACTCTCGACTGAGCAGGCGCTTGAGCCAGAGCCCGCGTGTGCGCCTGAGAGTCGTTCTCTGGGATGGGTAAAGGAGATTGCTGAGCTGGGTGGCAGTGCAGATGCGGCTGCGTGCGAGGAGTCGAAGGCAGGCGCGATCGGAGAGCTGGAGAAGGCTGATGTCTACTCGGGTACGTGCAACATGAGCTGGAGGCGAAGGACGGTTGCTCATGGAAGTTGCGTCCATTCCGCCGACCGATTGAGCGTGAAATCGCGACATTGGCCTGTCGCGGGTCGACACCGTCCAACGACAGTCGGGTGCAGCGTCCCGCGCCAGATTTCGGCCCCGATCGCGACTTGCCGGCGGCGAGCATGCTGAAGCCCGCTTGGCCATCTGGTCGCCAAGCGGTAGGTGGTGGTGCTACCGGAGAAGGTGGGACGCATCCTCTCGGTCGAGCCGCCGATCAGCCGCGCAGATGGGCTGATCGCGCTGCTCGTGCCCGAGCGCTCAGATAAGCGAGGCGAGCGAAATGGGCGGCTCGGGCGTGGCTGGCACGTCGAGCGCGCTCATCGGGTTCGAGCAGACCGTCCGGATCGACCTCTCGCTCGAACGACGACCAGAAGGCGAGCCTTGCCGCCTTGGTCGTCTCGCGAGGGTCGTGGGTCGCGTGGAGTCGGTGTGCACCGATCCGTCCGCGAAGGGCCCGACTGGCCCGTTCTGCCTCGTCCATCGTTGATGCTTCCTGTTGCCTTCCGGCGGCATCCGCCGCGTTCTTAGCTCGACCGTATCGAGTCCGCGCTCCTGCCCTGCTGGGTCAGCCGAGTGCTCGCTCGATCGCCGAGCCTCTGTTTTGGTCCTCGCTCCGCTCCCTGCTTAGCCGCGCCTGGGGCCGAGTTCAGGAGGCGGAGCGAGAACGAGCTAACCCTACGCCCACATCAACTGGTCCGCAAGTGATTGTGTACCATATCGTGTGGATGTCTCACTGTACGGGTTATCGCCTTAATCTCGTGCACAAAATGCCTTGCCCGGCAAGCCTACCCGGAGTAGGGTGAGGACGACGACAAGTTCGGAGAGGAGAGTCGTGACGATTGGTGCCGTTCTCGACGCCATGGGGACGCGCGAGCTGCGCGCCAGCCTTCGGGCCGTCGTGGAGAAAGTGGAAGCCGGTAGCCCCGTCGTTTGTCTCAAGGACGGTCAGCCCCTCGCGGTCATGATCAGCCACGAGGAAGCCGAGCGCTGGCGCAAGATCGAGGATTCGCTCGCGACGCTCCACGCGCTCAACGTCTACCCCGAAGCCCTGAGCGACCCCGCTGAACTGGCCGACCTCGCCACCCTAAAGCCGCCCGATCGCGTCACCATTCGAAAGCTCACGTCGGAGCCGCGCGCGATCCTCTCGCCGCTGCGGACGATCGGCGTATCTGATGCCCGGGCCGCGTTCGCCACGTTAGTGGGCGAAGTGGCCGAAGGTCGAGTCCGAACGATTGTCGCTAGAGGTCACCTGTCCGTCGCTGTAATCCCGGCACCCGAGTACGACCGCCTTCGGGCTCTGGCCCGATCTATCAGCTGGTTCCGCGGCGCAGGCCTGGACCTGGCCACGGCAACTGAGCAGCAAGTCATCGACTTCGTAGGAGCCCGTCGAGAGGGACCCGTGCAGCCAAGTCGCACCGAAGAAGTCGCTGCAGGATGAGGTCGGGAGTGGCCGAGGCGTCCTAGGTTGCGGCCATTTCGTTGCGCCGACGGATTGAGCGCGAAACCGCGACATTCGCTTGTCGTGGGTCGCAGTCCAACGACCATCCGATGCATCGTCCGCGCCACCACTGAAGGTTACAGTCGGGCGACAGCCGCTCCCCTACTCGCCCAGGATCTCCAGCGCGGCCATTGCATCGTCAACCCGCCGGATTCCCCGCCACGCCGGATGCTGGCGATCGAGCAGTGCAGAGCGCGACCGCAGGTAGGACCGCTCACTACTGGTGAGCTCCCGCCGGACAGCGTCGGGGTCGTCAACCAGAGCCAGCAAACGCGCCAGATCCCGCCAGTGCTTCTCGGGCTGCCGGCTTGCTGCGGCAACCCTCGCCTTGATGACGATCGCCCCCGCAAGCGATGGGATCGGCACCTCGAACTGGCCATCGCCGGAATCGACGAGCACGGTCCGGCGGCGGTTCAGTGCCGGGCGGCCGCCCAGGGCCTCGAGGGTCGAGTCGGGCGGCGCGGTTGTTAGGTCGGCGTTCTTGCCGAGGTGATCGGGCGCAAGGATGTCGACGATGTCGTGACCCCGCACGAACCGGTATGCCAGGCCGTCGACGTCGTGTTGCGCAGCAAACGAAGCGCCCTGGAGCAGTCTCGCCGCAGCCAGAGTGGCCGCCGACAAGGTCCGCACATCAACGAGCGCGTCCACGTCCACGGTCGATCTGAGCGGACGGATGCCGTGCTCCGCTTCGTGTATGGCGACCATCTGACCGCCGATGAGGACCCATGGCAACGCCGAGAACAACGACACTATCTCGCGCGTAAGCGCCCAGACAGCGGCCTCAGCCTCGCTCTCCGGGTCGATTCGTATGGGCGTCATTTGCCAAGCCCTGCCAATAGCGACTGACCGACCTCACGCGTTCGAGGATCAGCGTCGTCAAGGAGGTCAAGCGCGACAGCCGGAAGCGGAGCCTCGTGCGCGAACGGCCAAGCGGGCGCGAAACGAGGAACGATCCGCAGGATCGCGTTCGGGTCATCGCTCGGCTGCAGGTGGTACCGACCAATTACATCTGCCGCTTGATCTTCGACCAGGTACGCCTCGACGACGTCGTGCGCCAGCAACCCGAGGCGCAGCTCGGTCGCCGCGGTGGCGCCAGTAAGCATCAAGGCTGGCTCGGCCTTCAACTGTTGCAGAAGCGAGGGGTGGCATCGGAGCCGCCGGGGCGAGCCGCGCTCCGTCAGACGCGGGCGGAGCTCCTTGAGGCCGCGCTGCTTGAGAAGCAATCGCAATCGGTAGCGTGCTGCCCGGTCGAGCCACGGCGCTGGCAGGTCGCCGGCGAGGCAGAGGACGCCCCAAGCGCGAGCCGGTGTCAGGCGCCGGCCGCGATCGGGCGCGAGTTCGAGTCGCCGTTCGACCTCCTCGACCCTCAAGAACCAAACGCCTTGAACGCGCTGCGCCCCTAGTTCGTGTGCCCTGGCGAGTTGCCGGACGCGGGACTCTGAGACCCCGAGTTGGTGCGAGGCCTCGATCGTCGACATGAACCCGGGCGCCGGGGCAAGTGTGTCATCAAACATTCCGTGCCCAGTATATTTC
>JAYVMQ010000134.1:0-14854 GCA_043758855.1 Chloroflexota bacterium | reverse complement strand
GCGCCTCGCGCCCCCCCGCCCCGCGCCCGCGCCCCACCCCGCCCGCGCCCCGCCCCCCACCCCGGCCGCCCCTCCGCATCGGCATCCCCGCCGCCGCGTCGGGCCGTTGAGGGATTTCCCGCCGTTTCAGGCGAGCCGGCAGGTGCTACCGTTCGGCGCCATGAGGTGGCTACAAGGCATATCCGTTCGAACCTTTGCCCTGGCTTTCGTCACCCTTGCGGTGGCCTTGATCGCCATCGCCGCGGCGATCGTCGTCGAGCTGAGCCCGGCGCCCGATCAGGGTCTCCGGCTGGCCTACCAGAACGGCCAGGTCGTGGTGGCGTCAGTGGACTATGGCACCGCCGCTCAGCGATCGGGGATTACTCCCGGCGACGTCGTGGTGCGGCTGGACAGCCTGACCGCGGAAGTTAACTGGAGCATCGTCAGTCAGCAGGTTCTGGAGGCCTCGGATGCTGACAAGATGCTGATCGCGCAATCGCGCGGGCCTTGGGCACAGGTACTGACCGTTCCGCCCCAAGATGAGCTACCCACTCCGCCGAGGCCCGATCTGCCAGGTGGTGGACCTGCAATTCCGCCCAATGCCACCCCGCAAGCCGAATGGCATTTCCTCGACGTGTTTTATCCGTTCAATCCCGCGCCGCTTGCCGTCGGGCTCTCCATCCTGATCCTGGGCTGGTGGTGGCTTGGGAGCGGCAGGGCCGGAACCACGCTTCGGAGATACGCGTTGACTCTCCCGGTCGCAACGGCGGTTCCGCTGCTCGTCCTGCCGCTGGGCCAACACCCGTCCCCGTTGGCGACGATCGTCGGCTCGCTGCTGGTGCCGCTGGCGATCCTCCCGCTAGCGATCGACTTCTTGGGGCACGTCGATGGCAGGCGCCGGCGCAGGCTGGTCGCCGCCAGCGCAGTCGGCCTGGCCATCGGGTCCGCGGCGGCCGGCCTCCTAAATCCGGTTTCGACGGGAATGGCCTTTTGGAACTCAATCGTGCAGGCCGGGCTGATCGCGGCCCTTCTGGCCTCCTTGCTTCTGGCGGCGATGATGGCCCTTCCTGTTGTCCCGGTTGGGCGACTCAACAAGCGCCAGCGATGGCTCATCGCCGGCGTGGCAGGCGGCCTGGTGTTCTGGTTCGCCACGGCTTCCGTCGCCGGGTTCTCGGATCTGGACGTGTGGCGAGCGTTCCTAGCAGGCTGTGTGGCGTTCGTGCCGGGGTTGTTTGCCGGTCGGCCGTTCCAGCCGCTGAAGTCGGGCGCGACCGTAGAGTCGGGGGCAACGCCGAGAGCGCTCATCGAATCCGCCGACGTGGCGCTGGCCGCAGCCACTCCAGGAATGGCTGCCCTTGGCCTCGTGGTTGCCTACTCCGCGTCCGTGTTGCCGATACTGGTGTGGCTGGCGGCGCTGGTGATTTGGACCAGATTGGCCTGGCGGCCGCTTGCGCGGCTGGCGATCGCCTCCGTGCGTCAACGTGACTTGACGGCCGCCGCTACCGAGGCGGAACGTGCTCGGATAGCCGCCGATATCCACGACGCTGCCCTTCAGGATCTGACAATGCTCGTTCGCCGACTTGATTCGGCCGGTGACACGGCGAACGCCCAGGCAGCGCGGGAGATAGCCGAGCGACTGCGGGCGATCTGCGGTGATCTTCGCCTGCCTGTCCTCGACGACCTGGGTGTGGGTCCGGCACTCGAGTGGCTGTGTGGTCGACTGGACACGCCGACCGATTCGATCAGACTCGACCGCCTGGCCGAAGAGAGCAGATTGCCGACCCACGTCGAACTTGCCGTCTTCCGGGTCGCCCAGGAGGCTCTCTCGAACGCCGTCCGCCATGGCGCGGCGCCCATAATCGTCCGCTATCGAGCGCGTCCGGGATGGGTTGAGCTCGAAGTCGACGATTCGGGCGCCGGACTCGCCGAAGGCGCGGCCGTGCTGGCGGAGCAAACCGGCCACCTGGGGCTGCTCAACATGACCCAACGCGCAGAAGCCGTTGGGGCCAGGCTCGCGATCCGCAGCCGGCCGGGGGGCGGGACGCGAGTCTCGTTCATCTGGGAACGGGCTGCGGCCCCTATTGGTGCCGCAGCGCTGGTTCCCGCGTGACAGATTCGGACCAGCCGATCCGAGTTGCAATCGTGGACGACCACCCGGTCGTTCGAGAGGGCACGGCCGCGCTCCTCGACGTTCAGCCGGGGCTTCGAGTGGTCGGGACGGCCGCTTCGCTCGAGGAGGCGGCACCACTGCTCGACCCGACCAGGGTCGATGTCCTGCTGCTCGACATCCGCCTCGGTGCGGGCAGCGGGCTTTCCCTGCTGGGCGGCCCGGCGCCCAAACCAGCGGTCATCGTTCTGACCGCGTACGACTACCCGCAATATGCGGCTGCGGCGCGGCGTCTCGGGGCGTCCGGTTTCGTGGTCAAGACGGCGCCGGTCGCCGAGCTTGTCGCTGCGATCCGGTGCGCGGCGGCCGGCGGCGAGGCGTTTGGATGGGGGCAGGCGCTGCCGGCGGGGGCGCGGCTGACAGCGCGCGAGCTTGAGGTCGTCCGATTGGTGGCGGATGGCCGCAGCAATGACGAGATCGGCGCGGCGCTCGGCATCACCACAAAGACTGTCGAGGGGCATCTGCGCCGGCTGTTCGGGCGGCTGAGTGTGCAGTCGCGGACGGAGCTGGCGACGCGAGCGGTGCGCGAGGGCTGGCTCGAGGTTTCCTAGCCAGTGGTTACGCCCCGCCGCACGCGGTCGATCTGCTGCGGCCGGCCAGGACGAGCTGGTTCGGGCGACCGTCCGCGGACGGGTCAACCAAGCAAACACCGGGCTCGTCACCGTTCCTGAGGTTCATCGCCCGCTCCTCACACCCTGCACCGCATCAAGTGCGAGTTGGCGGACGGCCCGATGGTGCGAAACGGATTCCATATCGCGCGGCATCGGCTCCAGCAACGTGCCGGCGCTCGTGTGCCAGCGCAAAGAGACCTCGTGCGGGTCCAGGCCACCAAACGCGGCGGCCGCCTGGACGGCGGCTCCGATGGCGACGAACTCGGTGGCAACCGGTACGGAGATGGCTCGGCCGGATAGACGCTGTACTACGCGCCGCCAGATTTCGCCCCGGGCGCCGCCGCCGATGAGGACCAGCGCTGCCTCAGGATCGATGCCCGACGAGCATCGATCGATCGTCTCCAGCGCGTCCAGAAGCCCGATCACCGCGCCCTCGTATGTGGCCATAAGGATTGACCGTGGATCGGTGTCGTGGCGCAGTCCCAGGATCGCGGCGGAGGCGTTTGGATAGTTAGGCGTACGTTCGCCGTCGAAGTAGGGGACCGTCACGACGCCACCGCTCGGGACGACATCGTCTCGGTTGAGCCCGAGCCACTCCGCCATCCGATCGACTGCCAGTGTGCAATTAAGCGTGGCGGCGAGGGGCAGAAATCGGCCGGACGCGTCTGCAAATCCTGCGATGTCGCCCGACGGATCCGCGATCCTCGTCGCAGAAACCATGTAGACCGCGCCAGACGTGCCCAGGCTGAGGACGGGCGTTCCGGGTCTGAGGCCGAGCCCCAGGGCCGCGCCCATGTTGTCGCCCGTGCCGGGGCCGACGAGCGCGCCGGCCCGCAGCCCCGTTGCGGCCGCGGCCGCCGAGGTGACCACGCCGGCGGCTTCGGTCGGCTTATGCACGCGAGGCAGGAGTTCCACGGGCAGCTGCATGCCTGGGAGCCCGAGAACCTCAGTCGAATAGCTCTCGGTTTCGGTGGACCACCAGCCCGTGCCCGAGGCATCGCCGCGATCGGTAACCCCCACTCCCGCGAGCCTCTCCGTCAGGTAGTCGTGCGGCAGGCGGATCGCCGCCGTTCGGGATGCGATCTCCGGCTCGCACCGGCGAACCCAGGCCCACTTCGACGCCGTGAAGGAGGCAACCGGTACGACACCGATCCGGGCTGCCCACGCCGATGCGCCGCCCAGTGCCTCTATCAGACCGATCGCATCGGTCGCGGAGCGAGTGTCGTTCCAGAGCATCGCCGGCCGCAGCGGCCTACCCGCGGCATCCAGGCAGACGAGGCCGTGCTGCTGTCCCGCGACGGAAATCGCAGCTATATCGTCGGCCTGGCCGGTCTGGGCGAGAGCATCGCAGAGTGCGGCCCACCAGATGTCGGGATGAGTTTCGCGCGCTCCTCCGGTTCCGGTGACGGCGTGTTCGGCGCGGCCGGTCCCGACGATCTTGCCGTTGTCCGAGTCGACCACGACTACCTTGGTCGACTGGGTCGAACAGTCGACGCCGGCGATGAGAGTCTTCATCCGCGCCTCCGAACCGCCCGCGATGTCGCCCCGGATTGCCCCACGCGCCGCTGCCTACCGAGTTCCCATCAGTAGCTCCATCACGAGCTGGTCCAGGCGCTCATTGCCGTAGCCACGGCGAGCCAGGGCGTTTGGGTCACCCGGGTTGGCGGCGATTTCGGCGGCGGCTTTGGCCGAGTAGCGCCCGACGGTCGGCTGGGCCAGCTCCGCCACCGAAGCTTCGGCCAGGGCGGCCGCAATCTCGGGGTCCGCGGCGAACTGGCGGGCCTTATCGCGCAGGATCAGGTACGTCCGCATGCAGCCCGCAGCGAAGTCCCACACCCCTTTAGCAACCTCGCTGCGGTAGGCGTGGGCATCGAAGTGCTTGGCGCCGTCGTAGCCGGACTCCTCGAGCAGCTTGACGAGGAAGAAGGCGTCCTTGATCCCCTCCGACCCGAAGCGCAGGTCCTGGTCGTAGCGGCCGATCTTCTGACCGTTGAGATCGATGTGGAAGAGCTTGCCGTGCCAGACCGTCTGGGCTACCGCGTGGAAGAAGGAAAGGCCGGACATCGTCTCGTGGGCGGTCTCCGGGTTGATTCCGACCATCTCGGGGTGTTCGAGCGCGCCGATGAAGGCCAAAGCATGGCCGACCGTGGGCAGGAAGGCGTCACCCCGCGGCTCGTTTGGCTTGGGTTCGATGGCGAAGCGCATCTTGTACTTGCGGTCGAGGACGTAACCGCACAGAAAGTTGATCGCCTCACGGTATCGATCGAGGGCGTCGGCGGGTCGTTTGGACGCCATCGCCTCAACACCTTCGCGACCGCCCCAGAAGACGTACACCGGCGCGCCGAGTTCGGCCCCGAGGTCGATCGCCCGCATCGTCTTATCAATCGCGTATCGGCGCACGGCCCGGTCGTTGCTGGTGAAGGCGCCATCCTTGAAAACAGGATGGCCGAAGAGGTTGGTCGTGGCCATCGACACAACCATGCCGGTCTCGTCGAGGGTCGTCTTGAAGCTGCCGACAACCTGGTCTCGTTGGGCCGGGGAGGCGTTCGGCGGCACGAGATCATCATCGTGTAGCGAGACGCCGAATGCTCCCAGCTCGGACAGGCGGCGAACCATCTCGTTGGGCTCCAGCCGGGCCCGCGTCGCCTCGCCGAACTGATCGCGGCCGGGGTTGCCGACCGTCCACAGCCCAAAGCTGAACTTGTCGGTACGGGTGGGCGTCAGGATGCCCTCGCCGTGCGCGCCGCGCTCGATCTGGACCATTACTACGACCTCCTTTTGAGCATCCAGCCCATTCTGCTTACGTGGCCCCGGCCCCGGGGCCGCGCCATCCGCAAGAACTTACAGCTGCTATGACCGGATCTTGTCGCCTGCGACCGGCACAAGCCAGCGCGCAACTCGATC
Organism: Chloroflexota bacterium; assembly: GCA_043758855.1. Taxonomy (GTDB): domain Bacteria; phylum Chloroflexota; class Limnocylindria; order Limnocylindrales; family CSP1-4; genus Fen-1039. The sequence continues at coordinate 9,193 of JAYVMQ010000134.1, read as the reverse complement.
GCGTGTCAGCGCAATCGTATGCCGCACATCCTACGTCATCAAGGCCTGGGCGACTTGACGTTGCAGCATGCGTATGCTACATAGGTATGCAGCCGAGCCGGTCGCTGCAACGAGGCGAAGAGACCCTGTCGGACAGGGCGACGACGGCAAGGGTGCCCGAAAGTTGGAGGTCACGGCAGCGGAGGAGAGGACAGTCATCGAACCCGTTCTCGGGGTGTCTCGTGTTTGGGGCGGTTTTTCTGTTTCGCGCGCCGCGCGACCGCCCGGCGTATCGAATGACGAATGTGAGGAGGCTCGATCGTGAACCTAGTCCCGAAGCGGCTCTTGGGTGGAGTCGCCATTCTCGCGCTGGTGGCCAGCGCGTGTTCATCGAATGCCGCAACGACCGCTCCTGTTGCGTCGACCGCACCGGCGACGCAGGCGCCGGCAGCCACGCCGGGCCCGACCGATGCGCCCAAGGCCGTCACCGTCGAGTGGTGGCACATCACCACCGCAGACCCCGGCAAGGCAGTCTTCCAGGGAATCGCGGACGCCTACATGGCGGCGCATCCCAACGTCAAGATCAACATCACGATCCTCGAGAACGAGGCTTTCAAGACCAAGCTCGCGACGACAATGCAATCCGGCCAGGGCGTGCCCGACCTCTTCCAGTCTTGGGGCGGCGGCATCATGGCCCAGCAGGCCGACGCCGGCATGCTCAAGGACATCACCAGTGACATTTCGTCCTGGAAGGACACGATCAACCCCGGCGCTCTCAGCATCTACGCCTACAAGGGCAAGCAGTACGGCGTGCCCTGGGACATGGGCATGATCGGCGTCTGGTACAACAAGGCCCTCTTCTCGAAGGCCGGTATCTCCGTGCCGCCCGCGACGTGGGCGGACTTCCTGGCCGACGTCACCAAGCTCAAGACCGCCGGCATCGTTCCGCTCGCCATCGCGGGCAAGGATGAGTGGCCGGCCATGCACCTCTGGACGTACCTCACCCTTCGCATCGGCGGCGGCGACAACCTCGCCCAGATGGTTCAGACCGGCAACTGGAACACCGCTGCCTGCACCGCGGCCGGCGACGAAGTGGTCAAGCTCAATGCCCTGAACCCGTACCAGCCCGGCTACAAGGCCGCGGTCTACGACAAGGGCGAAGCTGCAGCCATGGGTAATGGCAAGGCTGCCATGGAAGTCATGGGTCAGTGGGCCCCGACCGTTCAACAGGCCAACAGCACCTCCGGCAAGGGCATCGGCACCGACCTAGGTTGGTTCCCCTTCCCGACCATTGATGGCGGCAAGGGCGCCGCGACCGACGGCGTCGGCGGCGGCAACGGCATCGCGGTCGGCAAGAATGCTTCGCCGGAAGCGCTCGATTTCCTCAAGTTCTTCAGCAGTGTTTACAACGGCAACAAGATCAACTCTTCCAATATCGGCATGTCGACCATCGTCGGCACGGAGGGCAGCGTCACCGACGCCAACCTCAAGGCCGTTCTCGCCGGCCGCGGCCAGGCCAAGTTCATGCAGCTCTACCTTGACCAGGCGACCAACGCGGCCATGGGTCAGGCGATCAACGACGCCACGGGCGCCCTGTTCGCTGGCGCATCGACTCCCGCCAAGGTCTGCCAGGCGATCACCGACGCTGCCGCAAAGAAGTAGCTACGGGCGATCCTCGATAGGACCAGCACTGTAATGAGGGGGCCGGCCCGGGGGCCGGCCCCCTCAATCTCGCGGGGTAGGTGAGGACGGCAATGAGCGCAATGAGCGCAACGAGCGCCCGACCACGGGTCGGAAGGAACAAGGCTCCGACAAAGTGGATGACGATCATCCTGTTTCTGCTCCCGGCCCTTGGTCTGTACTTGCTTTTTGTGTTGTTTCCGGTCGTGCAGGCCGCGCACTACAGCCTGTTCTCCTGGAACGGACTGCAGCCCCTCACCGATTTCGTCGGGATAGACAACTACACGCGCGCACTGAACAGCGATGTCTTCACCGGAGCCGTGCTGCACAACGTCTTCCTCATCGTGCTCTCGCTCGCGATTCAGATCCCGTTCTCGCTCTTCCTGGCAGTTCTACTGAATCGGCGCTTCCGAGGCCGGGCGATATTCCGGTTGATCTTCTTTCTTCCGTACGTCCTCTCGGAAGCCATTACCGGCGTCATCTTCCTGCTGATACTTCAGCCGGGCGCACTCCTGGATACGGGCGTAACGGCGGTAGGCCTGGGTGGTTCGATACCGGTCGACGGTTGGCTCGGCGACATGAACCTTGTGCTGATCACTATGTTCGTGATCATTTCTTGGAAGTACTTCGGTTTTCACATGATCCTGCTGCTGGCGGGCCTACAGGGTATTCCTCGCGAGATAGAGGAAGCCGCCCTGATCGATGGGGCAGGCCGCTGGCAGGCGTTCCGACACATAACGCTGCCATTGCTTGGCCCAACCTTGCGGGTCTCGATCTTTCTCTCAATGATCGGAGCACTTCAGCTGTTCGACCTGGTCTGGGTAATGACCGGGGGCGGCCCTGTCAACGCCTCCGACACGATGGCGACGACCATGTTCAAGGCCGGACTCAAAGGCCAGGAAATGGGGTATGGCAGCGCCCTCGCGGTGATTCTGTTCATGTTCGCTCTCGTATTGGCTCTCGCCTATCAGCGTTTGGTGCTGCGGCGGGACATCGAGGGCGCAACCACTGCGTTTAGCGGGTAGTGTGATGACGACGACTGCAGTTCCTGCGAGGGCGAACACGACGGCCAGCCCAAAGAGGCGCCTGACCACCAGACTCTTGCGTGGCCGGGGCTTCGACCTCGCCCGCTACGGAGTCCTGATCCTTGTGGCGGTCGCGATCCTCGCTCCGATCGCATACGCGGTCGTTGGCGGGTTCATGACCAACGGCCAACTCATTGGTAGTCCCGTCTCGTTGCCAAGTCCCTGGATCTGGTCGAACTACACAGATGTCCTGTTTGGTCAAAACGCCGGGCTCTTTTGGCGTGAGTTGCTGAACAGCTTGATAATCGCGGCAGTGGCCGTCACGTTCACCGTGGTCCTGGCCTCCCTCGCGGCCTTCGTGTTTGCGCGTCTTGTGTTCCGCGGTCGCGAGGCCATGTCCATGCTGTTTACGCTCGGCCTGCTCTTTCCGTCGGCCGTGGCCATCCTGCCCCTGTACATCCTTGTTCGGGAGGTCGGCCTGCAGGGAAACCTGCTCGGCGTGGCACTTCCGCAGGCGGCCTTCGGGCTGCCGTTGACGATCATCATCCTGCGGCCCTTCTTCAAGAGCATCCCCGTGGAACTCGAAGACGCGGCCAAGATCGATGGCTGCACCACCTTCGGATTCTTCTGGCGAGTCCTCCTGCCGCTGGCGCGGCCCGCGCTCGCCACAGTCAGCGTGCTCTCGATCGTCGGCACGTGGAACGCGTTCATGCTGCCGTTGATCCTCCTGAACGGCCAGGATCAGTGGACGCTCCCGCTCGGAGTCATGAACTTCTCGACTCAATACAGTTCGGACGCCGCCCGCATCCTGGCCTTCACGGTCATGGCCATGATCCCGGCCGTATTGTTCTATGCGGTTGCCGAACGGCAGATCGTCTCCGGCCTCACGGCCGGTTCGGTCAAGGGATGACGGCGGCCGAAGCCCGGTACCGTGAGGCGAACCGACCGATTGACGAACGAGTGAGCGATCTCCTCGGGCGGATGACGCTCGAGGAAAAGCTCGCCCAGCTGGGCTCGTTCTGGTCTCACGAGATCCTGACACATGAGACATTCGATCCGGCGAAAGCCGCGACGCGCATCGGTAAGGGAGTCGGCCAGATCACTCGCCTGGCCGGCGCCACCAACCTGGCTCAGCGCGCCGTGGCCGAACTCGCGAACGAGATCCAGCGCTTCCTGGTAGAGAAGACGCGGCTCGGCATACCGGCCGTGGTCCATGAGGAATGCCTCCACGGGCTGCTGGCCCTCGAGTCGGTCTGCTTCCCGCAGTCGATAGGGCAAGCCGCGACCTGGCAGCCTGAGCTGGTCCAAGCCATGGCCTCTCGTCTCGGGCGAGAGCTTCGTGCCGCGGGCTCCCAGCAGGCACTCGCGCCGATACTCGACATCGCCCGCGATCCGCGCTGGGGCCGGATCGAGGAGACATACGGCGAGGATCCCTACCTGGTTGCGGAGCTGGGCGCGGCCTACATCCGCGGACTCCAGGGTAATGGCGCTCCCGAGGAACGCGTGCTCGCGACCGGCAAGCACATGGTCGGCCACGGGTTGCCCGAGGGCGGTCTCAACCACGCCCCGTCGCACATCGGTGCGCGCGAGTTGGAGGACGCGTTCCTCTTTCCGTTCGAGGCCGCCGTCCGTGACGCGGGACTGCGGTCGATGATGCACGCCTACGATGACGTGGACGGTATGCCATGCGTCGCCTCGAGGGCACTGCTGACCGACACGCTTCGGGGTCGATGGGGTTTCGACGGGACCGTCGTCTCGGACTATTTCGGCATCGACGAACTCATAACTTCTCACGCGATGACCAGCGACCGTTCGGTCGCGGCCGCCCTGGCACTCGAGGCCGGCGTCGATATCGAACTGCCAACCACGCAGCTATACGGAATCCACCTGGCGCAGGCCGTCGCGGCGGGCCGGGTCGAGATGGCCACAGTCGATCTGGCCGTGGGGCGCGTGTTGCGGTCCAAATTCGAACTTGGGCTGTTCGAGAATCCGTACGTCGTTCCGGCGGCGGCTGAGATTCCCTTCGGCGAGGATCGCGTGTTGGCGCGTGAGATCGCGCGCCGGTCCATCGTCCTTCTGGCCAACAACGGGACGCTGCCGCTTCGAACCGACCTGCGCACGATCGCGGTCATCGGACCGAATGCCGATAGCGCCAGGAACCTGCTAGGCGACTACGCCCACGTGGCCCACATCGAGGCCCTGATCGAGATGGGCGGGTTCGGCTCGGAGCTCCCAGAAGGGCTCACCGTAGCCGATGAACTCGCCGGCCACGGCACGATTCTGGACGCGCTTCGGGGCCGCATGGACGAGCGAACGGAAGTCCGTTTCGCGGCCGGTTGCGGCATTCTCGACGGCGACGACGAGGGCATAAGCACGGCCGTGGCAGCGGTCAAGGACGCTGACGTGGCCATCGTCGTGGTCGGCGAGCGATCTGGCTTGACCGAGGATTGCACTTGCGGCGAGTCGCGCGACCGAATGGAGATCGATCTGCCCGGACGCCAGGGCGAACTCGTGGCGGCCGTGGCGGTCACAGGAACGCCTATCGTTCTGGTGCTGGTCGCAGGGAGGCCGCTGGCGATCGAATCGGAAGCGGCGGCTTCGGCGGCCGTCGTTCACGCCTGGGTTCCGGGCGAGGAAGGCCCAGAGGCCCTCGCTGACGTGCTGTTCGGTGTCTCGAACCCGGGCGGCAAGCTGCCGGTTACCGTCCCGCGACGGGTCGGCCAGATCCCGATCTACTACGGCCACAAGCCGTCGGGAGGCAAGTCCAACTGGAAGGGCCCGTACGTGGACGGTTCGAATCTGCCGCTCTGGCCCTTCGGGTTTGGGATGTCGTACACGCAATTCGAAGTGCGAGACCTGCGCCTGGACAGGCCAGTGGTCGCCATCGACGGCGAGTTCGCAGCGAGTGTCGAGGTCCGCAACGTCGGTAAGCGTGCCGGCGACGAGGTTGTGCAGCTGTATGTCCGCGACGAAGCGGCGAGCGTGACCCGGCCGGTAAAAGAGCTACGTGGCTTCAAGCGGATTGGGCTGGCGGCTGGCGAGAGCCGCAGGATCATCTTCCAGGTGGCGGTCGAGCAGCTGGCCTTCTCCGGCGTCGACGGCAGTCTCCGAGTCGAACCGGGGCGGGTGACCGTGATGGCCGGTACATCGTCGGAAGATCTGCCTTGCACCGCGGAGATCGAGATCACCGGAGAGGCCCTCGTTGTCGATGCGCGAAGCCGCTACTTCACGAGGGTCGCCGTCGAGTAGGGTCGTCCCGACCGCTAGACTGCCAGGCTCATGGCCATGTCCGGACGTAGCAGGAACGGCGGCAGATAGGCGGGGATGTTTGAGAACGGCAGAACGTCCGGGTGGAGGGCGATCCCGAGGACGTCGGTCATGAACTGCCGCCGGGCCTGGATCCGCTGCCAGGCGGACGGATAGGCGGCTGCAAATGCTGAGCGCAGCGACTCGTCGGCGAGCGCCAGGCCGTCCTCAATGTTGGTCGTGAAATAGTCGGTTCCTGTGCCCGGAATCACGTCCACTTGAAGCGCCATGCCGGAGCGCAGTTCAACACGAGAGTCCCTGGCGATCGGTGAGTTGACCCATTCGTCGAGGTGTATCTGGTGGCCCGGGTTGAGCGAAACGCCGAAGAACGGGTCGCCAAGGTGGCGTTGGACGATCTCGTAGAGAGCGCCACCCGTCTGGCCGACGTGGAGGGCGCCATACCACTCGCAAATGGCCGCGAAGTACGGCTGAACCAGCATGTCGACGTAGTCCGCAATCCCCTCAGGCAGCTCGTCGGGCCCAGAAACCACAAACCCCGCACGGGAGTTGAGGGCGCCCCATACGCCGAAAGCAACGGTGAAGGGGTCGCCCCGTTCGATCTTGCGGTCGCCCGGGCTCAACATGCCGAGTGACGCGCGCGGGCCGGCCGACAGCATCAGGTGGCACGACAGCGGCATGCCGTTCCAGCGCAGAAGCCGTACCGCCTCGCTCTCGGTCATCCCGGGCCTGAGTCCGGTCAGGACGCCCCGAACCCCGTCCGACGTCTGGCAGGCGGCGTATTCAAAAGCGGCAAGCTGCTCGACTTCGTTGATTACCCGCAGTCCGTCGGCGGCGTCGATGAGCAGGTCGGTCGCGCTCTCAACCAGGCCGGCGGGTCCGGTCAGGCGCCTCAGCTCGTCGACGATGAACGCCGGCGCCTCGATCGTCTCGCGGCGCGCGTAGGTCTTCCAGCCGACCACGCCGACTCGGCTGCCTTTCCCGGTGCCTTCCGCGGCGAGGATCTCAGCAAGCGGCAGCGACCGATCGCGGGGCTGGCCCGGCAGGCTGAACTCCTGGAACAGGACGGTCCGCATTGGCAAAGGCGCCGCCGCCGCCATCCCGCGACACTCGTTGCCGGCCAGAATTGCCGGCTTGTCTGTCGGCCCGAGGACCAGGAGCGCCTCCTCGAAGCGTGGGTCGAAGCCCGTCAGGTAAGAAAGGCTGGCGCTGTGCTCACGGTCCGCATAGACCACGATCCGATCGTACCGGCGCGCCTCAGCTCGCTCTCTCAAGTGGCCAATTCGGGTCGCGTACAGCTGCGCTGGAATCTCCGGACGTACGTCTGGCATGCCGAAATCCGGCAGGTTGATCTCGACTAGGCGTGCCATGACCATACGTGCAGTCCTTCCGTTCAGCCCTGAGGAGGCGACCAGGAGCGCGCCGAGGTGGCACTCCGGTCGATCACGACGAACTGGTTCGCCGTCACGCTTAGCCATGGCCCGACCACCCCGTCCGGCCACTGTATGCGAACCTGTGCCTCGCGGGCCGGTCCGAGCCCGAAGTGCGTTGGGCCAAGCTGGCCTCCGGCATGGCCACCGCCCACGGTCAGTTCGCGTCGCATCGTCGTCTCACCAACCTTGACCTCGATCCAAGCCCCGATCGCGTCACGGTTGGGTCCGGGCTGAGTGGGCTGGATCGCGAGCCAGTTGCCCATCTGGACGGGCGGCGCAGCGTCGCCCGAGCCTACGTTGCGCCAAACCTTCACAGCCGTGCCGAAGTTGACTTCGACGAGGTCGAGCATGCCGTCCAGGTTGAAGTCGGCCAAAGCTGCCCCGCGACCGCGGGCGTAGTTGAGGATGCCGGCTTTGTCGGCGGCCTCCGAGAAGGTTCCGTCGGGTTGGCCGAGCAGCAGGTTGTTCGGATCTACCCCGCTGACCATGTCGCTACCCATTTCCGCCCGTCGATTCTAATCGGCCGATCCGGAGATATCGCGAGAGCACTTTAGGGTGCATCTGCAACTGGAACCGCTCCCGCGACCGCAGAGCGGGACGCCGATGGTCGCAGCCCGGCGAGACTTGGAACCTCGTGCGCGATGCAGGCTGGAGAACTCGCCGGCCACTTTCGAGCGGACTCCGATGCGGGCTTCAGGTTGCCAACACCCACGCATACGTATGTAGCATACGTAAGCTCGCCCGGTCAAGGAATCGTTCGCTCTTGCAGATATTCGATGTGCGGCATACGATTGCGCGGGAGCTACACTGCGGGAACCATCGAGCAACGAGTGCCATGTATCCGATCCCGTGACCACCATCCGGGGTATCGCAGGCAAGAGGGCGGGGAGGAGGTCCGGCCGGCCAGGCTTAACGGGCGACAACTCAACGGTCGACAATTCGAGGAATCGTATTCCAAGTCCATCTCACAGGAGGAATGGAATGGTCAGAATTCGTAAACTACTCGGCGGCGTCGCGATCGTGGCGCTTCTCACGGCTGTATCCGCCTGTTCGAGTTCGTCTGGCACCGCGGCCGCGAGCTGCAAGGTCGGCGTCTCCTGGAACAACTACCAGGAAGAGCGCTGGGCCAAGTGGGACGAGCCATTCATCAAGAAGGCCCTCGATGCAGCCGGCTGCACGTACATCTCCAACGACGCGAAGTCTTCGTCTGACACCCAGGCTTCGAACGTCGACGCTCTGATCAGCCAGGGCGCTAAGGTAGTGATCATCCTGGCCCAGGACGGCACCGCCATCAAGCCGGCCGTCAAGAAGGCTCTCGATGCCGGCATTCCTGTCATCGCCTATGACCGCCTGATCGAAGATGCGGGCGTGTTCTACATCACCTTCGACAACGTCCTGGTCGGCAAGATGCAGGCCGAGGCTCTGCTCAAGGTCAAGAGCTCCGGCAACTACGTCGTAATCAAGGGCAACAAGGCCGACGCCAACGCAGACTTCCTGCGCGCGGGCATGGTCCAGGCTGGGCTCCCGGATGTCGACAAGAGCTCCGACACCCTCAAGAACGTCGGCGAGACGTACACGGACAACTGGGATCCGACCAACGCCCAGAACGAGATGACCGCGTTCCTGACCAAGAACAACAACAAGATCGACATCGCCTTCGTTGAGAACGACGGCATGGCCGGTGGCGTCATCGCGGCCCTGAAGTCTCAGGGTCTCGCAGGCACCGTTCCGGTCTCCGGCCAGGACGGCGACGCCGCCGCTCTGAACCGTGTCGCCCTCGGCACCCAGTCCGTGGACGTCTGGAAGGACGCC
>JAYVMQ010000133.1:0-8992 GCA_043758855.1 Chloroflexota bacterium | reverse complement strand
GTGAGAGTTCGGCGCGAGCTGGGCGCCATCGTCGTGACGGCAGAGGAGCGCACCGCAGCGGGGATCGTCGTGGGCCACGAGCAAAAGTTCCGGGCCGTGACCGGTGGCGGCGTGCTGGTGGAGGAGACCGTCGTTATCCCGGAGGAGCTGACCGATCTGGCTCGCGTCGGGATCGTGCTGGAGACTGTGGCGGGGCTAGAGCAGGTGGCATGGTTCGGTCGCGGACCGGTCGAGACGTACCCAGACAGGCGCCGAGCCGGTGCCATGGCGAGGTGGCGCTCCACGGTCACCGAGATGTACGTCCCGTACGTCCGGCCACAGGAGAACGGCGGCCGCAACGCCGTTCGCTGGCTCGAGCTTCGGGACGGTGCCGGTCGGGGGTTCCGCCTGGCGGCCGATCGGCCCGGCCAGATGTCGGCGACACATTACCGGGCCGCGGATCTTTCGGCCGCGAAGCACGATGTCGAGCTGAAACCCAGGCCTGAGACGATGGTCCACCTGGACATCGCGCACCGCGGCCTGGGGACCGCCAGCTGCGGACCCGACACTTTGCCGCCGTATCGTGTTGGGCCGGGGACTTACAACTGGTCGTGGATGATCGCCCCGCTCGTGGCACGCCCGAATCCCTGATCCGTAATCAATCGGGCGCCCCTGGAGGCGACTTTCGAGTCCTCCAGGCCGGCCTTCGGCACGCCCGAGACCATCGCCGAGCGACTGAAGTAAGGCCGCTCGTCGCAGGTAAGCCCGCCTGATCGCGCCGAGGGCGCCCGCGGTTCGGCACTCGCCCCTGGTAGGGGTCCGTAACATTGGGCTCAGCGTCGCCCCACGAGCATGCCCACGACGACCCCCAGCACGGCTATAGCGACGACCGTAACCAACAGCGTTGGCAGAACCAGTCTTGCCCACGGGCGGTTGCCAGCCGTCTTGGGCTCCCGCTCTTGGAGCCGGCGTGAGTCTCTCGTCGCAAGCAGCAACCAGCGCGTGGCGATACCAAACGGCACGAATGCAAGGGCCACCAGCGGGAGCGAGAAGATGCCAAACCAATGGACCGCATAGACGGCCGCGGCTAGCAGCGCCACACACAGGACAGCCCATCCAAACCCAGCCAGCGTCCGCGATCGAGGGCTCTCCTCAGTGCGGCCCGTGGCCAGGTACCAAACGACGAAGGCCGCGGCTCCTGCCGCGCCGAACAAGACGAGCCATCTCATGATGTCGTCAAGTTTAGGTCGGGCCGGATTGGCAACGCCGACCGGACCGAGGCTCGCATCGCCCGCCCGTTAGGCGCGACTGCCACGGCCCGCAGGAGTATTCTTGGCTCATCAGTCGTCACAGGCATCGACCGCCCGGATCATGCCCGGCCCGAAACGGCAAGTTGCCGGCAGGCCACCGGACTACGTTGCGGGCATTAGACGGAGCCTGGTGACTGTCAGCGCGGCCCTGTTGACGGTGGCCGCAAGGAGGAGCCGCTATGCCGCTGGGCCTTTCTCCAGCCCATCTCATCATCGTGCTCATCATCGTGCTCATCATCGTGGGGCCGGGCAAGCTGCCTGACACGGGCGCGGCCATCGGCAAGGCTCTGCGTGGCTTCAAGGACGCGATCGAGGGCACGGAGGCCCACGAGGCCGCTGTCTCGCCGCAGCCGGTCCAGCCACCCGCGCAATACCCACCCGCGCAGTACCCGCCCGCGCAGTACCCGCCCGCGCAGTACTCGAGCCAGTATCCGGCCCAGCCGCCGGTCCAGTACCCTGGCCAGCCCCAGCAAACTTCTGTTCCGCCGGCATACCAGCCGCCCGTCGGCGACCAGCCATACGCGCCGGCGGCCGGACAGCCGACCCAGCCGCCGCAGCCGACCCAGCCGCCGCAGCCGCCGCAGCCGCCGTCCAGCGAGCCGCCCCGCCAGGGCTGAACCTCGAAGTCCCACAGCCTTAGCGAGTCAGGTCGGCGATTCGCTGCTGGCGTATACGGAACCCGTGCTCCGGGCGCGGGCTTGGCAGCCGATTTGACAGGCATTAGAGCGTCGCTAAGTGTCGACCATGGATGCACGCATTGAGTCCGGCGGCTTCAAGGGCGCGCTCCCGCGGTCGATGGCCCGAAACGCCGTCAACGGGCGTCTTTCCGAGCTTGGCCAGCCGCCGATCGCTTCGCGGGCGCGGGTGCGCTGCCGGCTCACCTGCCATACGATGCAGGCGTGAGCGAACCTACCGCCCGAATTCCCATCATCGTCGATTGCGACACCGGCATCGATGACAGCCTGGCCCTGCTGTACGCGGTCGCCTCGCCCGAATGTGAGCTGGTGGCCATCACCTGCACGGCCGGCAACGTCGATGCCCGCCAGGTCGCGGAGAATACCCGGGCCGTTCTCGAGCTGGCTGGCCGTTCGGACGTGGAAGTGGCCATCGGCCGCGAGACGCCGCTTGCCCGAGCCCTCGTCACGACCCCAGAGACACACGGTCCGCGGGGCATCGGCTACGCCGAGCTGCCGGCGGCCGCGATGCCACTTTCGGCGCGCTATAGCCCGGATCTGATAGTGGAGGAGGCACGCCGTCGCCCCGGCGAGCTGACGCTCGTGACGCTGGCGCCGCTGACTAATGTGGCCCTGGCGGTCCTACGTGAGCCTGAGTTGCCGCGCTTGCTGAAGCGGCTCGTGATCATGGGCGGCAGTTATCGGTCGCCCGGCAACACCGCACCGACAACCGAGTGGAACGTCAACGTCGATCCCGAGTCGGCCAAAATCGTCTTCGAGGCGTTCGGCTCGGCCGCGACCGAAGGACCGGCCGCGCCCGAAGGCTCCACCGCGACCGAAGGACCGGCCGCGACGCCCGAAGACTTGGCTGGACCGGCTCGACCGAATCGGCCGACGGCGCTCGGCCTGGACGTGACTGAGCGGGCCAAGATGCTGCCCGAGCACCTGACGGCCCTGGCCGCCCGCGCCGGCTGCGCCGTGGATGGCGGGCGCGTACACGGCGGGACGAACGGGCTGGTGCGTTATCTCGCCGACGCTCTCCGCTTCTACATGGAGTTTCACAGCCGCTACGACGGCTTCTACGGCGCCTTTATCCACGACCCATTGGCCCTCGCGGCGGCCCTGGACCCAACTTTGGTCCGGACGGAGCCAGTCACCGTGGATGTGGAGCTAGGCGGGCGGCTCACCACCGGCGAAACCGTGACGGACTGGCGGCGCGTCTGGGGCCGGTCTCCGAACGTGGACGTGGCGGTTGAAGCGGACATCGCCCGCTTTATGACCCGCTTTATCGAGCGGGTTGGCGACCTGGCCGCGCGATTGGGCTGACCCCGGGCCTGACTCGCGGGCCGGCCAGCGGGCGGCGCCTGGCGCCGGAACTCCGGACCTGGCAAGCTGTCGCGGTGCGGCACCCGAACATCCGACCTGGCCGCGCTCCGTAGAGGAGAGCAGGAGAGATGAACTTACTGAAGCGCTGGGTAGCTCGCCAGTTCACGACCCGAGTGATTGTCCTGATGCCCGTGGCGATCGCGATCAACATCGTCCTCGGCTACACGGTCCAGAGCGTCCTCAAGCTGCCGGTATATGTCGACTCGATCGGCACGATCCTCGTCGGCTGCGTCGCCGGCCCCTTGCCCGGCGCGATCACCGGAATTCTGTCGAACCTCATCTGGCAATACGCGCCCGGCATCGGCGCGGGCTCGCAGATCGGCCCGTTCGCCATTACTGCCGGCGTCATCGGTTTCATGGCCGGCATCTGGGGTTATCTCGGCGTCTTCCGCTCGCGACCTGCGAGTGGCATCCGGCTAATCGTGCCCGCCGCGATCGCAGTGGCGATCATCGTCCTGCTGGCTGCCCGCATGTACACCATCCCGCAGTACACGGATCCGAACGTCGGCAACTACCCGAATTGGGTCTACGGCGCGATCATCGTCATCGGCGCCGCCGCGTCCATCGCTGTCGCACTGTTCGTCTACCTGCGCCGCGACGCCGGCGGGGCTTGGGTCGCCGTGGCCGGGGCCGCTACCGGCTGCGTTGCGGCCGTCGTTTCGGCGCCGATCGCAGCGGTCGTATACGGCGGCGTGACCGGCGCAGGCACGGATGTGATCGTGGCCGCGCTCCGACAGGGTGGGGCCGACGTCTATAACGCGTCACTCGGTCAGGGCTTGTTGAGCGACCCGATCGACAAGACGATCACGAGCTTCATTGTCTTCCTGATCCTTGGCAGTGTGTCCTCCCGGTTCCTGGCTCGCTTCCCACTGGGAGATCGTTTGCTCCGCTCGAGCGCCACCGAGCCCGGGGCGCCCGACGGCAACTGACCGAGTGGCTTCCGAGGATGGGATGGCGCTTCTGCCGGACTATGTCCGACGGATTCCGATCGGCCGATACCACGGCCTGAACCCGATGACTAAGCTCACTCTGGCCGGCATCGCGGCGATCGTGGCGTTCGGCGTGCGGGGCTGGACTGGACCCGCCGTGGTACTCATCGTCGTCGTCCTGAGTGCCGTGATGGCCAGCGTGCTGCGTCGGATGGTGCCGTTCGTCCTTGCGACGCTGCCGCTTGTGGTTTCTATCCTGATCGTGAACACCTTTCTCTATCCGAACGCGCATGACGTCCTCGTCACGATCGGACCGCTCTCGGCGACCTGGACCGGAGCAACAGCCGCGGCCCAGGCAACGCTGCGAGTTGTCGCCTTTGGCCTTTCGGCGGCGCTGTTCGCCCTAACCACGCCGATCGACGATCTCCTGGTGGAGCTAGAGAGGCGCGGCCTTGGCCGGCGCGGGGCCTTCGTAGTTGGTTCGGCGCTGGGTGCGGTCCCGCGCACCATGGCCCGGGTCCGTGAGGTTGTCGACGCGCAGCGATCACGTGGCATGGACACCGAAGGCAGTCTGTGGAGCCGCTTCCGGGGTTTGGTGCCGCTCATCGGCCCGGTGCTTTTCGGAGCCCTGGCCGAGGTGGAGGAGGGCACTATGGCGCTCGAAGCGCGCGCGTTTACAGCGCCAGGCCGGCGGACGATCCTGCGCGTTTTGCCCGATTCCGGGTGGCAACGTTCGGCCCGGTGGCTGCTACTGGTCGGCTCGTTGGCCGCCGTTGCGGTGACCCTGGCGACCCCAGTGCGGCTGCCGTGAATGCCGGCTTGGTCCTCGCCGGGGCGAGCTATCGATATGCGGGCGCCTCAAAACTCACGCTCCGGTCGGTCGAGCTTCGCCTGGATCCGGGTCGGGTACTGGGCATTGTGGGCGCGAATGAGTCTGGCAAGACGACGCTCTGCCTGGTCGCCAGCGGGTTCGCGCCGGCGGTCGTCGGTGGGCGCCTGGAGGGTTCAGTCCGGATCGACGGCATCGATGCGGCCACGCTTCGGCCACACGAGCTGGCCCAGCGCTGCGGGCTGTTGTTTCAGAACGCCGCCACTCAACTCTCCGGCACCACGGCGACCGTTTTCGAGGAGGTGGCCTTCGGGCCGTGCAACCTGAGACTGCCCGAGGTCGAGGTGATCGAGTGGGTTTGGTGGGCGCTGCGAGCCGTGGGGGTGGAGGCCCTGGCGCCGCGCGATCCGGCACGTCTCTCCGGCGGGCAGGGCCAGCTTGTGGCGCTGGCCTCTGTGTTGGCGCTTAGGCCTCGCTACCTGATCCTTGACGAGCCGACGAGCGAATTGGATCCGGCCGGGACGGCGTTGGTTGCCGACGCGCTGGCCCGGGTCGCGTCGGAGACCGGCGCCGGCATCCTCCTCGTCGAACACAAGACGGACGTGCTGGCCCGGATCGCGGACGAGGTGGTGGTGCTGGAAGGCGGGGCGGTGGTGCTCGCGGGACCGGCGGCGGCCGTGCTCAGCGATCCGCGTCTCGTGGAGTTGGGGGTTGAGCCGCCGGCCCGAGTGCGACTGGAGCGCGAGATCCGGGCCTCCGATATCGACTGGTCTGCCGGCCTGGCAGAGGCGGCCTTGTGACCGCGCCGTCGTCGGCGGCTTCCGGATCGACCGCCCCGGGTTCCGCCGCGCCGGCGCCCTCGATCGAATTCGAGGCCGTGGCGTTCGCCTATCCCGACGGCACGCGGGCGCTCGAGGATGTGAGCCTGCGGATTGAGCCCGGCGAGGTAGTTGCCATCGTCGGCCAGAACGGCTCCGGCAAGTCGACCCTCGCCCGCCACCTCAACGGGCTGCTCCGGCCGACCAGCGGGCGAGTCTTGCTTGACGGGGCTGACATACGTCTAGAGCACGTCGCCAGCCTGGCCGGCCGAGTCGGGCTGGCCTTCCAGAACCCGGATCGGCAGCTGTTCGCTGGGCGAGTTTCGGCCGAGGTGGCCTTCGGGCCGCACAACATGGGGCTGCGTGGCGCGATGCTCGACGAGCGGGTCCGATCGGCGCTCGCCGCCGTTGGACTGAACGGGGAGGCGGCCTCGAACCCGTACGACCTGGGCTATTCGCGCCGCAAGCTGCTGTCGCTCGCTTCGGTGCTCGCCATGCGGACGCCGATCCTAGTACTCGATGAACCGACGACGGGGCAGGATGCTCGGGGCGTGGCCCGTGTTAGGGCGATCGTGGCCTCGGCGTCGGAGGAGGGGCGGACGGTCATCGCCATCAGCCACGACATGCGTTTCGTGGCCGAGTGCTTCCGGCGCGTGGTTGTCATGCGAGCCGGACGAGTGGCGCTGGACGGGGCGCCTGAGGTTGTCTTTGGCGAGGCTGCGTGGCCGGAGCTGCGGGACGCGTATCTGGAGCCGCCACTCGCCGCAGTGGCGGGTGCGCGGCTGGGGCTGGGTTCAACGCCGACTCCCGCGGCGCTGGTGGCGGCGCTGGTGGCGGCGCTGAGGCTCCGCGCGCGCTGACTCCCGTGGCCCTGGTGGGGCCCTGGGGCTGGCCCGCCACGGCCACGGAGACGGCGTTGGTCGCGCGCGTTGGAGACGGCGTAGGAGGCGGCCGGTGGGAGTGGCTCTGGTCGCCGCGTTGGAGGCGGCCGGTGGGAGTGGCTCTGGCCCAGAGCGCGCCGAGCCCGGCGCGGGCTGAGGCGTGGTCGCGGGCTGAGGCGTGGTCGCGGGCGGTTGATCGCCGGGTAAGTTCGCGACAATCGGCGCCGCGCATCATGCGGTGCGATGGATGACATCAAGGTTGGCACTGTAGTGAGGGCGGTACGCCGGCGCCGCGGTCTTCGCCAGCGCGACGTAGCGGCCCTTGCGGGCGTGAGTCAGTGGGCCGTCTCCATGGTGGAACGAGGCCAGCTTGATGGTCTCCCAGTGAGGACCGTCCGCGGCATCGCATCAGCGCTCGAGATCCGAATGCCCTTCGAGCCGAGATGGCGCGGTGGCGAGCTCCCGCGCTTGGTCGATGCCTGCCACGCCGCCCTAGTTGATCAAGTCGTCGCTCGTCTAGCGTCGTTTGGCTGGGAGGTTGCGGTCGAGTACACGTTCAGCCAGTTCGGTGAACGGGGCTCGGTCGATGTGATCGGCTGGCGAGCGGCGGAGCGAGCGCTGGTAATTGTCGAGGTGAAGTCCGAACTCGACGATATGCAGAATATGCTGTCGGTCCTTGACCGAAAGGTCCGGCTGGTGCCGACGCTGATTGCACGCGATCGTGGCTGGAGGGCAGCGGTCGTAGGGGTCCTCCTCGTCCTCCCTGAAGGCAGCACCTTCCGCGACGGCGTGGCTCGCTTCCAAGCGACTTTTGCCGCCGTGCTACCGAGTCGAACTGTCGAGATTCGGCGCTGGATTGCCCAGCCGAGATCGGTCTCGCTTCGGGGCACGTGGTTCTTCCGTCTGAGTGGCCCCAGCACTCGTATGAAAGTTCGGGGCGGGCCTCGGCGGGTTCGAGTGGGCAGGGGATCCGCGATCGTGCCCAGTTCGGGCCCGATCAACCGCGAGCCGCGCACGGAACCACTCGTTGTGGCCGACCAGTTGCGATACGATCCGGCCAGCCGCGTCCTCGGTCGCCACGATGGGCGCGAAATTCCATAAGAGCGCCACGAGCCATCAACCGCAGAAACGGCTGCCGAGCGACCGGGCGCGGCCATCGCGGGCAGTGCAATCGGAACTGACCGCCCGGATCTTGCCCGCGCCCCCGACCGCCGCCCCGGCCCGGCCGGCCCCGCGCCCTCGCCGCGCCCCCGCCTCCTCCTCAGATCGCCGCGACCCCGCCTCGAGCGCGGAACGGGTAGCCTACGAGGCATGCGCGTTCTTGTACTCAACCCAGGATCGAGCTCGCTCAAATCGAGCGTGATCGAGACCGCGTCGATTCCCTTGGTCGGCGCCCAAGGCATGGTTCCGGCCGTATCGGCTGAGTCGCTGGCCCCACTCGCCGAGGTGGCCGTGGATTGGGGTGTGGACGCGAGCGCGGGCCGTGACCCCGCCGGCGACATCGGAGGCCTCGTGGAGAAGTACGAGGCGGCGGGCATTTCGCTCGCCTCGCTGGGTGCCGTCGGGTACCGGGTCGTCCAGGGTGGAGCCACCTTCCGGGAGCCGATCCTGGTGACGCCGCACGTGATTGAGCAGGTGGCGGCGCTACGGGACCTGGCCCCCCTTCACAACGGGATGGCGGCAGCGACGATGACCGCCGGGCTGGCAGCGATCCCCCAGCTCCCCCAAGTGGTCGTGTTCGACTCCGCCTTCCACGCGACGTTGCCGGAAGAGGCGTACCGCTACCCTGTCCCGGATCAGTGGTATCGGGAGTGGGGCATTCGCCGGTATGGCTTCCACGGCATGTCCGTGGCCTGGTCCGCCGAGCGTGCCGCGGCACTCCTAGCCCGACCCGTCGGCGAGCTGCGGACCGTGGTCGCGCATCTGGGCAGCGGCTGCTCCGTGACGGCAGTCGACGGCGGGCGTTCCGTCTCGACCTCCATGGGCCTGACCCCACTCGAGGGCCTGATGATGGGCACGCGGGCCGGCTCGATCGATCCCGGGATCCTCTTCTACCTGCTTCGAACTGGGCGCCTGAGCCCCGAAGAGCTGGCCGAACAGATGGACCATCGGGCGGGGTTGCTGGGCGTCTCAGGTCGAACCTCCGATGTGCGGGAGCTACTCCGCGTAGAGGCCGACGGCGACGG
>JAYVMQ010000132.1:0-5852 GCA_043758855.1 Chloroflexota bacterium | reverse complement strand
GTGGCTTCCCGATCGACCGTCCCGATGCGCTCATCACAGTTTTCCTCTCTCTCGCTCGATCGCCTCAGGTTCCGATGGCTCCGCGGAGCGCCCGAGTGTCGCGGCGCGCTCGAGGACGGCCCGGACAGGGATGCCCAGGCGTGCCGCAGCCGCCGCGGCATCGGTGTATTCCGTCTGCACAGTCACAGGTTCTCCGTCGAGCAGGCCGCGCTTGACCCGAACCTCGCAGCCATCCACCAAAACGACCACTTCGTCGCGGGGCAGCGCTCGACGGGAGACCGGCCGGAGGCGCACTCCGAGCGTTGTGGAGTGGGTAAAAAGGGCCCGGGTGGCGGCATCGACCGCCTCCTCGGCGACGAGCGCGGTGACCACAATCCCTGGCCGGCCCTTACGCATCACGACGGGCGTCAGCCAGGCATCGGCGGCCCCCGCCTGAACGAGCGCGTCGAGAACCGCGGGCCAGAGCCGCGGATCCAGGTCGTCAACCGTTGCCTCGACCTCGATCAGGTCGTCATGACGCCACGGCACGGGGCCCGGCGCGAGAACGGTGCCGAGCACGATCCGCAGGACGTTGGCGCGTTCAGGTGGATCAGCGGAACCGGCGCCGATGCCGACTGCGTCGATGCGCATCGGCGGCATGGGGCCCCATTTGCCGGCGAGCGTGGCCAGCAGCGCCGCCCCGGTCGGCGTGCAGCGCTCCCCGTCGCCGCCGGCCGCGACGGGCGCGCCGCGCCCCGCGAGGATCGCCAGGACCGCCGGTACCGGAACGGGCAGCACGCCGTGGGCCGACTCGACGCTCCCCGAGCCGAGCGCGACGGAGCTGACGACGATCCGGGCAGGCGGCTCGAGTAATCCGAGCCAGTCGAGCGCGGCGCCGCAGCCCACGACGTCGGCCAGCGAATCGAGCGCGCCAACCTCATGCAGGTGGACCCGCCCGAGATCCTCGCCGTGGACCGCGGCCTCGGCCGTGCCGAGAAGACGGAGAACAGCCTGGGCGAAGGCGGCCACGGCCGGCGCCAGGCCCGCCCCGGCGACGAGGCCGAGCACGTCGTCGACCGTCCGCGAGACGGCTACCTCGTGGACGTGGACGTCGGCCTTTGTCGCCCGCAGCCCATGGCGACGGACCTGCCGGGGGCGGATCTCGATGAGTTCGACGCCTAGTGTCCCGATGGCCGCCGCCACCGCCTCGACCGGCGCACCGGCGTCGAGGAGCGCGCCCAGCAGCATGTCGCCCGATGCGCCGGCAGAGGCATCGATCCACAGGCAACGGCCGCTTTGTGCCACTGGCACCTCCTCGTGTTGCGCCCACTCGCATATGCGCGAACTCGTGTGTGCGGCGATCAGCCTAACCGGGAGAAAGGATGGGCCGGCAGACCGAGGCAATTCCGGACAATGATGGAACAGTATTGACAGTTTCTGCAACCGTTTGCATTCTGTGCCGCATGGACCAACGCAACGGACATTCCGCGCCTTCTATACGTGATGTCGCCGGCCGCGCGAACGTCTCGCCGGCCACCGTCTCGCGAGCCTTCTCGGAGCCGGGGCTCGTCCGCCACGAGACACTTCAGCGTGTCTTGGCCGTGGCCGAGGAGCTGCGCTATAGGCCCAGCCGAGCCGCGCGAAGCCTGACGACGGGGAAGACCGGCAACATCGGCGTCGTCGTACCGGACCTCGGCAACCCGTTCTTCCCGGCGATTCTGAAGGGCGCCCAGGCCCGAGCCCGCGAGGCCGACCACGCGGTCTTCCTTGCAGACTCCGAGGAGAACCCTCGCCTGGAGATGGAGCTGGTTCGCGCCATGGCCAGACAGGTCGACGGAGTCGTCATCTGCTCGTCGAGGTTGTCGGAGACGCAGCTTCAGCAGCTTCTCCGGGACACCACGCTGGTGCTCCTCAACCGCCGCGTGCGCGGGGTGTCGGCCGTCCTTCTCGACGGCGCAGGCGGGATGCGCCAGGCCATCGAGCACCTAGTCGCACTGGGTCACCAGCGCATCGCCTTCCTCGCCGGGCCCGCCGAGTCGTGGTCGAACCGCGAGAGGCGTCGCGGGCTGCGGACAGAGGCGCGCCGCAGGTCGCTCGACGTCATCGAGTTGGGGCCGTTCGCACCGCATTTTGAGGCCGGCCAGCACGCCGCCGATCTCGTTGTCGCCGCCGAGGTGACCGCAGTCGTCGCCTTCAACGATCTCATGGCTCTGGGTGTCCTTAGCCGTCTCGCCGATCGCGGTATCGGTGTGCCGAATGAGATC
The DNA here is from genome assembly GCA_043758855.1 of Chloroflexota bacterium. Lineage (GTDB taxonomy): Bacteria > Chloroflexota > Limnocylindria > Limnocylindrales > CSP1-4 > Fen-1039. The sequence continues at coordinate 3,609 of JAYVMQ010000132.1, read as the reverse complement.
AGCGTTGTCGGCTTCGACAACATCCTTATGGCCGGCATGGCCACTCCCCAACTTACGACCGTCGCGCTGCCACTCGAGCAGGCCGGACGAGTCGCCATCGAGCTGCTTCTGGAGCAGCTTGCCCAGCAAGGATCGGGTACGCACGAGCGGGGACTGCCTGCCCAACTGATCGTTCGAGCCTCGACGGCGCCACCACGGAGCGGGGTCCGGTCGGGCTTGCCCGCGACCCGGACAGAGCCCCTGCAGGAGACAACGGCAATCGCGGAAATCTAGTAGGAGGAGCACCGTCACCTACGACAGGATTCGTGGAGCCATCGGCTGGGAGCCATCGGGTGGGAGCCATCCTTGGCTTAGGGCCGATCCTCTCCGGGTGCAGCTGGAGCGGCTCAACCAGTAGAGCCGGAGCCGCGTTCGAGGCCGGCTCAACTTTCGAGAGGCGCACGCCCGCTCCGACGCCCATTGCTGCGCCCATGTTCGCCACCCGAAGGGGCCTGCGAACCCAACTACGTGGGTTACCGCGTCCCCATCGTCATCAGCAGCCCGCCATGAGGCGGACTAGCCAGGAGGAAGAACAGTATGGAGATCAAGAAGCGCCGGTTCGCGACGCTGACAGCCGGCGTTGCCATCACCGCGCTCATGGTAACTGCATGTGGCGGATCAGGCGCATCGAACAGCCCAAACGCTTCGATGAATGGCGCAGGTCAGACGCTCACGGTCCTCATGGGCGTCGACGGCAAGTACGGGGCACAGCAACAGCAATGGTTCAAGGACGTGTCCGCGGCGTTCGAGAAGCAGACCGGAGCAACGGTCACCTTCCAAACTTTCACCAGCGGCAATGAGGAGCTGACCAAGATCCAAACGTCCGTGGTGCTAACCTGGGACCGGATATCTACGTCATGGGCACGACCTTCACGCCAACCGCGTATTCCACGGGGGCCTTTGTCAGCCTGACTGCCGATAATTGGACCAGGCTCGGCGGCAAGGACAAGTTCGTCCCCGCCACTCTGGGCATTTCAGGCCCAAGCCAAGATGATCAGGTCGGCATCCCGTTCAACTCCGGGCCTTTTGCCATGGCCTACAACACTGACCTGCTGGCCAAAGCCGGGATCGATAAGCCAGCTACGACATGGGACGGTTTGGCCGCCCAAGCCAAGCAATTGACCGGCAACGGTGTCTATGGCATGGCCATTGCATACAAAGACAACTACGACCCCTGGAAATTCATCTGGGCCATGAGCCGTCAGGCTGGTAATCCCATCATTTCCGGCAAGTTGGCCAAGGTCGACGATCCCACGACGCTGAAGGCGTATCAGACCTACTTTGGGTGGCTGGCTACCGACCACGTCGTGGACCCCGCCTCGGTGGGGTGGAACGACGGTCAGGCACTCGCCGCGTTTGCCTCAGGTAAGGCGGCGTTCTTCCCGATGTCAACCACGTCGAACATGCCGACCCTGAGCACGTCTGCGGTCAAGGACGTCTATAAGTTCGCGCTGATGCCGGTGGTCCCTCCGGGTTCCACCACGCTTCCGGCAGGCGGAGTCGGGGCGACCAGTATCCTTGCAGGCAACAACATCGTGGTTGCCAAGTACTCGAAGAACCAGGATCTGGCCTTCGCGCTGGTGAAGTACCTCACCGACGACGCCAACCAGCAGTTTATGTACAAGACCTTCGGCGTGTTACCGGTCAATCAGACGACCATTAAGGCTGTGGTAGCCAGCACCCCAGCGCTGGCTCCGATCCTTGACGCTGCGGCCGGTAGCGTTGCCACGCCGTTCAGTGGGGCATGGGCCGATACTCAACTCGCCCTGATGAATGTTGTGGTGCAGACGATCCCGGATCTGGCGAATGGATCCGTGGATAATTCGAAGTTGCAGTCGCTGCTGACGGCTGCGCAGAAGAAGGCCCAATCCTCACTCGATAAGGCCCCATAGGGCTTCACATGCCGGCATCTTCGGCAGATTCTGCCGGCCAGTCTGCTGCCCGCAGGCTGGCCGGCAAGACCCCCTCAGGTCGCGGAGGACCGGCGGCGAACGTCCGGCACCAACGAGGGGTAACCGCGAGCAACCGCCCACTCTGGATGCTGATCCCGGGCGGTGTCTTGATGATCCTCGTTATCGTGGTGCCTATCCTGCTTGGCCTGTACATATCGGTCCTCACCCTTGATCAGTACACCCTCCGTCAGTGGCTCAGCGCGCCCTTTACCGGCCTCAGCAATTACATCGAGGCCGTGACCGACTCTCCGCTGCTGAAGTCGTTCTGGATCAGCCTTTCGTTCGCGGTGCTCTCCACGGCAGCTGCGGTCCCCCTGGGAATTGCCGCTGCCCTGGCGACTCAAAACTATTTCCCCGGTCGGGCAGTGGTGCGCTCGGTCTTTTTGATCCCGTTTGTGATGCCGTCCTTTGTTGTAGCGACGGTATGGCGGACGATGTTTCAGCCCGACGGCGTCATCGTCAGCGGGCTGCATTCCGTGGGCATTACCAGCGGCTTGTGGCTCAACGGGCCGAATAGCTACTGGACGCTCGTCATCGTTGAAATCTGGGCGTCCTGGCCGTTCATCTACCTGTTGGCGCTAGCTGGCCTGCAGTCGGTTGATCATGACGTACACGAAGCCTCGGCTCTTGACGGAGCCTCGTGGTGGCCGAAGCTGCGCTACGTGATCTTTCCCTATTTGAAGGGACCGGTGGCGCTGGCCTGCGTAATTGCCACCCTCAACCACATCAATAACTTCACGCTTCCCTTCGTCCTCTTTGGGGTACCAGCACCGGAGGACGTGCAGACCTTGCCGTTCCTGACCTATATCACAAGCTTCGAAAGCTTCCGTTTCGGCCTCGGCGCCGCAATGGCCTTTGCGTCATTGATGCTTCTGGCGATTCCATTGATCATCTACGTGCGAGCGGTGAAGCTCGACGTCGATGAGGGAGCCGGCAAATGACGGAGACCGGGCGCGCGGATCGCGCCTCAACGCGGAGACCTGGATCGCGACAGGCGGAAGTCACTCGGCTGCTTCCCAGCGGAATTCTGGTCGTCGTTCTCGTGGCCATCTGCGCTTTGATAGCGATTCCGCTGATCTATGTCGTCTTGAGCTCCCTGAACTCCGATCTGGGCGTAGCCCGAGGCGAGTTCTTCCCCAGCAGCTTCAGCTTGGAGAACTACGCAAACATCTGGACCACCATAGGACTAGGGAAGGGAATAGCAAACAGCCTGATCGTAGCCGGCAGCGCCGGCGTCACGTCGGCAGCAGTTGCCCTGGCCACCGCGTATGTCTTCGTCCGGTTCACCTTCTTTGGCCGGATCGCGATCCTGCGCGGCCTTCTGGTCGTGCAGTCAGTTCCCGGAACGTTGATGGTACTGCCGGTGTTTGTGGTGTTTGCCTCGGCGGGTAGCTATCTTGGAATTACCGTGATCGGTACCCTCTGGGGGCTGTTCTTGACGTATCTGACTTTCACCTTGCCATTTTCGACCTGGGTGATGGTGACCTATTTGCGTGGCTTGCCAAGAGAACTCGAAGAGGCCGCTCGAATTGACGGTGCTTCGAATCTGACGATCCTGTTCAGGATTGTTCTGCCGTTGAGCTGGCCCGGCGTCATGGTTTCAGCAATCTTCGCTTTC
>JAYVMQ010000131.1:0-8125 GCA_043758855.1 Chloroflexota bacterium | reverse complement strand
ATGAGCGGCGCTGAGATGCCCAGCAGCCCAAAGGCTGCTCTATGAGCGGCGCTGAGATGCCCAGCAGCCTCGACATCGCCCGTTCCGTTACCCCGCGGCCGATTATGGAACTGGCCCGCGAGCTGGGCCTGCGAGACGACGAAGTTGAGCAATACGGGCCCTACAAGGCCAAGATCCGCCTCGAGGGCATCACCCGGCTTGAGGCGGAGGCGGCCGCGGCCGGGCGTCGCGGCAAGTACGTAGTCGTCACGGCCATCACGCCCACGCCGCTCGGCGAGGGCAAGACGACGACGAATATCGGCCTCGTCCAGGGGCTCAACCGGATCGGCCACCGCGCCGCCGTATGCATCCGCCAGCCGTCGCTCGGACCCGTGTTCGGAATCAAGGGCGGCGCGGCCGGTGGTGGCTACAGCCAGGTTATCCCGATGGAGGACTTCAACCTCCACCTCACCGGCGACAACCATGCCGTCGGGGCGGCGCACAACCTGTTGGCCGCCTTTGTCGATAACTCGCTGACCCACGGCAATCCGCTGGGCATCGATCCGTTGGGTGTCCTGTGGCCGCGCGTCGTCGACATCTCCGACCGAGCCATCCGCAAGGCGATCATCGGTCTGGGCGGCCGCGAAAACGGCTACCCGCGTGAGACCGAGTGGCAGATTACCGTAGCCTCGGAAGTCATGGCCGTCCTGGCGCTCACGTCAAGCCTGCAGGACCTCCGCCAGCGCCTGGGCCGCGTGGTTGTGGCCACGACCTTCGACGGCCGGCGTATCACCGCCGAGGATCTGCGCTGCGCCGGCGCCATGACCGTGCTGCTGCTCGACGCCATCAAACCAAACCTGCTCCAGACCCTAGAGGGCGGGCCCGCCTTCGTCCATTGCGGACCATTTGCCAACATCGCCCACGGCAACAACAGCGTTCTCGCCGATCGCCTCGCGCTGGCGACGTGCGAGATCGCCTGCACCGAGGCCGGCTTCGGGGCCGACATGGGGGCCGAGAAGTTCTTCGACATTAAGTGCCGTCAGAGTGGCCTCAGGCCGGACGCGGCCGTCATGGTTGCCACCGTTCGAGCGCTGAAGATGCACGGTGGAGTCGGTCGGATCGTGGCCGGAAAGCCTCTTGATCCTGCGCTCGGGCAGGAGAACGTGGACGCGGTCCGGAAGGGCTCGGCCAACCTGGCAGCCCAGATCGAGAACGTCCGCCACTTCAACGTCCCGGTCGTCGTGGCGATCAACAACTACCCCGGCGACACGGAGGCGGAAGTTGCCGCGATCCGCGAAGTGGCTCTGGCCGCGGGAGCCCGCGACGTGGTCGTGAGCCGCCACTTCACCGACGGCGGCGCCGGGGCCGAAGACCTGGCCTACGCGGTCTGGGCCGCCGCCGAGGAGGGCGCGCCAGACTTCCGGCTCCTCTACCCCGACGACCTCCCTCTGCGGGAGAAGATCGAGACGATTGCGGTCCGAATCTACGGCGCCAGCGGCGTCGACGAACTGCCGGCTGCCACCAAGGCCCTCAAGCTGTACGAAGAACTGGGCTACGGCAACCTGCCGGTCTGCATGGCTAAGACGCACCTCTCGCTGAGCCACGACCCGTCGCTTAAGGGCCGTCCGACGGGCTTCCGCGTTCCGATCCGCGAGGTCCGTCTCTCGGCCGGAGCGGGCTTTATCACGCCTCTGCTGGGCGAGATGCGGACGATGCCGGGTCTGCCATCGCACCCCGCCGGCGAGAACATCGACATTGACTCGGACGGGAATATCGTTGGCCTCTTCTAGGCCCTCCGTCCGAGTTTACGCCGACGGCAGCGTCGTCGGGTTGTTGTGGCGCCTGTGCTGACCCTGATCCTTACCCGCCACGGCGAGGCCGCCCCGAACGACATCATGCTCGGCGGCCAGTTGGACGTGCCGCTAACCCCGCATGGCCGGCACGAGGCCGAGGCGCTGGGACGCCGACTGGCTGGCGTTCGAATCGACCGAATCATATCGAGCCCGATGCTGCGCGCCCTCGAGTCTGCCCAAACGGTCGCAACCGGCCGACCGGTCGAGGTCGATGAACGGTTGCGCGAGCTGGACTATGGACAGTGGGAGGGTCTGGTCTACGAGGAGATCGAGGCTCGCGACCCGGCGCTTCGAGCTCGCTGGGACCACGACCCCGGCTCGACCCACTCACCCGGCGGCGAGTCGGGCGAGGACGTGGCGGCTCGGGCTCTGAGCTTTCTCGTTGAGCTTCTCGAGGCCGAACTTGGGGCGAACCCAAGTGCCTTGTCGCGCAACCCTCGATCGCGGGATCCCGGCGGCTCGCGCGGAGTCGTATCAGAGACCCAGGCCGAGGCAGAAGGTGACCGGCGCATCCTGGTTGTGGCCCACGGTACATTCAACCGCATCCTGCTATGCGTGGCCCTGGGTCAGCCCGTTCAAGACTATCGTCGCCGCTTCGTGCAAGACCGGACGAATCTGACGGTCCTCCGTTACGAGCACGACGATACCCCGGACGGCGCCCAGCTTATCCTTGGTAACGACGTCGGGCATCTCCGCTCCAACGGCGAAACGCCCTGGAGTTAGCTCCCAGCGGGCGCGGCATCGCCATCCCCGGACTGCGAATTCAGTCCCCGGGTGACAGACTGCACTGACTGGTCGGCGCGCCGCGGGCGGACCGATTCGGGCCCTGGTACGGGAGTTGAGCCTTTGCGCCGCGCTGCCTTCGCCTACGTAATCGTCTTCCTCGCGATTTCCGCGTACGCACCCTACCTCTCGCTGTACTACCAGAGTCTCGGCATCCCCCTTGGCCAGATCGGCGCGCTCATGGCGTTGACCTCGTGCGTCGCTCTCGTCTCCGCGCCTGTATGGGGTGCAGTTCACGACCGATTTCCACGATCGTTGGTGCTGCTGCCCATCGCCGGCATGCTGGGCGGTTTGGGCGGCTACGGGCTCGTCACGGCAGGCGCCTCGCCCCTGATCGTCCTGTCGGCGGCCGCGTTCGCCTGCGGCATGTCCGGCCTGACTCCCATGATGGATGTCCGAGTCCTTGAGCTGGCGGGTACCGACCGAACTCGGTACGGCCGGATTCGAGCCTTCGGTTCGGCAAGTTTCATTGTCGGTGCGCCGCTGGTCGGTCTCCTCAAGGACCGTGAAGGGCCCGGGTCCATCTTCTGGGTCATCATCGCAGCCCTCCTGGTGGGCAGCCTGGCCGCCGCGGCGATCCCCGGCCGTACCAATGTCTTTCGGGCGACGAGCATGTTCCACGCCCCCGGTCGGGTCCTCCGTGATCGACCCATCGCCGTCTTCCTGCTCGGGTGCCTGATCTGTTTCGCCGCCATCTCAGCCCAGGCGACTTACCTGGGGCCCTACCTCCACTCGCTCGGCGCCTCGAACGAGTTGGTCGGCTGGGCTGCCTCCATTGGCGCCGTCCTCGAGGTCCCGGTTATGTTCTTCTTCCCCCGCCTGGCGCGCAGATTTGGCGTCGAGCGGCTTATCCTGCTGGGAGCCTTGATCGTGGCCGTCAGGCAGATCGCCAATGCCGCGTTCACAGATCCAAACGTGCTGATCGCCTGCGCTATCCTTCAAGGCGCTGGCTATGGGCTGCTGGTGGTGGGCGGCGTGACGTTCGTCTCCAGGCGAGCGCCGAAGGGAACGGCGGCCACGGCCCAGGGACTGCTCAGCGGAGTGGCGTTCAGCCTGGCCTCCATCATCGGTTCCGGGGCCGGCGGTCAGGTGGCGGCGCTTCTGTCCATCCGGGGCCTGTACGTGGTTAGCGTCTTTGTGGGCTTCATCGGGGTCGCTGTTATCGCCTGGGCGGTCCTGCCGTCCGTTGGCAGCGGCGATCTCCAGGACCCAGCGCCTTCGCCCGACCCAGCGCCTTCGCCCTAGGCCGCCCCCGCTCCGGCCCGCAGTTTGTTGTCTCGGGCCCCGTCAATAGCCGAGTCTGTGGACTCGCGAGTAGACCGCGCTGGCCACCGTCGCGGCGCCGAGCGCGCTGAAATGCAGGCCGTCAGACGTGTACTTCCGAACGTAGACCCCGGTCGAGGTGGAGAGCGGGGCATGGATGTCGACCACCACCACGCTGTAGGAGTTGGCGAGGCGAACGATGGCCGCGTTGAGCGAGTTGATCTCAGACGCCATGCCCGTGTAGGAGTCGGGCGGGATCGTCATCAAGAAGACCCTGATGCCCTTGGCCTTGGCCGCGACCACCATTGCCCTGAGGTTCGCGATCGTCGTCGCCTGGCTGATGTTGTGGCCCAAGTCGTTGGTGCCGCCGAGGATGAAAACCACATTTGGCTTGTAGGCTAGTACGTCTCTGTCGAAGCGGCCGCGCATGTCGCCGGTCGTGTCGCCCGGGACCCCGGCGTTGTTGAGCATTCGCAGGTTGGCGTCAACCTTGTCGAGCCGGTCTGGCCACGGGCTATCGGACGGCCAGGCCGTCAGCGAGTCGCCCATAGCCACGAACGTGTAGATTCTGGCGGGTACCGGCGCCTTTACCGGAGCTGGCGGCTTAGTGGGCACGGCCGTTGGGCTTGGCGATGGCGAATCAGTTGGCGATGGCGTCGGCTGAATGTAAAGGGTCGACGCCGGCGACGGGCTCGCTGCCGTTGGTGTGGGCGTGCCGCTGGCATTCGCGCCCGCCACGAGTTGCGCTGCAGGCATGGCCGCAGGCGCTGCCGAATTCGTCCATCCGCCCGGCAGGCTTGCCGATACGGCACTGGCCGCGAGCAACAGGGCGACCACACCGACCAGCTCACGGCCTCGCTGATCGCTAGGCACGACGCGCCTGCCTAAGCGGCCGACGAACCCCCACACGCCCGCGTCCCTCTCGTTCGGCAGCGCGCCAACGACGGCTGCAGCGAACGACCGAATGGGGTTCTGCCTCACCGGATGAGCCATGTGGCTGCCCGTGCGAGCCAGTCGTGGGTTCGGGTGGGCCATCGGGCGCGACGCAGCCCCACCCATCCCGACCCCTCGCAGGGGTGTCGAGCTATCGCGAATCGACGTCACGCGAGCCCACAAGCGAAGCTCAAGCCTCGCCCATTCTTCTCGATGCCCAGCGCCTGCAACCGGACGCCAGTAGGTCTACTGCGCATCTGCGTAGTCCTCGTTCGGACGGCCCCGATGGCCGTCTCCAGGATCGCCGCGTGCGGCGACCCTGATGAATGCGATGTGTCCAGCCTACGCCATAACGGGCCAACCCTGCCAGCGGGGTCCGCCTCGGGATCCGGCACTTACTGCTCCGCAGCCCCCGCTTGATCACCGCGGCGCCAGCCGGGATGGCCCAGGCGCAACCACACGAAGAGGACCACCGCGGCCACGCACAGGAGCACGATCAGGGTGTCGAAGGGTCGCAGGTTATCCCGGATCTGGGTGTAGTTCTGCCCCAGCACGGTGCCGGCGTAGACCAGGGCGATGGTCCAGGGGATGGCTCCGAGCGTCGAGTAGACGGTGAACCGGCCTATCGGCATGTGCGAGACGCCGGCGATGAAGCTGATGACTGATCGAACGCCCGGCAGCAGACGACTGAAAAAAGCTGTCGGCGAACCCCAGCGGGCGAAGAACTGGTCGGCCTTGTCGACCTCGTGCTTGCGGATGAGGAGGTACTTGCCCCAGCGGTCCAGGAACGGACGGCCCAGCCTGGCGCCAAGGAAGTAGCCGAAGAGCGAACCAGCCGTGTTGGCCGTCGTCCCCACGATGACGACGATCCAGAAGTTCCAGGGGCCGTGGGTCAGCGGTTCGATGGCAGCCGGGTTCACAACTTGCCAGCCGGCGAAGGGGAGGATGAGTTCGGACGGCAGCGGCAGCAGGGTTGACTCGAGGAACATGGCGACGAAAACGCCGAGATAGCCAACCGTTGCGTACATGTCCCGGAGGAATGGGATGACCAAGACGTCGATGAAGGAAAGCACACTGCCCTCAAGGCTTGGGTTTGGATGCTGCCGCGACGAGCAATGTCGCGGCCTTGCGCAGGATACCCGAGCCCGATCCGCGACGTCCCAATACTTCGACGTCCCAATACTTCCCCATGCCGCGTCCCGTGGAGCGGCTGTGCGGCCGCGGCCTCCGGTGCGGATCGCGGCTATGCTCACCGACGTGAGCGACACTCCCGGCTCTGCCGGCTTCGGACCGCATCGGCATCTGCCCGAGTCACATTGGCTGCGGCAGCCCTTTCCGGCCGAGACGGAAATCGTGCTGACCGGCGCTGACCTGTCGATTGGGGACGTGGAAGCGGTTGCGCGCGGCGGGCAGCGCGTTAAGCTCGGCGAGGATGCGCGGGCACGCATGGCCGAGGCCCGTGATGTTGTGGAGCGGCTTGTGGCCGCGGGGGAGATCGTCTACGGCGTGACCACGGGCTTCGGGGACCTGGCTACGACGTTCATCGACCCGGCGGACTCCGCCCAACTCCAGCTGAACCTTCTCGTGTCGCACGCAGTGGGCGTGGGCGATCCGCTGCCGCGCGATGTCGTCCGGGCGATGCTCCTGCTCCGGGCCAACACCCTCGCCTTGGGCCACTCCGGATGCCGGGCCGTGCTGGTGGACCGAATCTGCGATCTGCTGAGTGCCGGAATCCATCCCGTCGTGCCGTCCCAGGGGTCGGTGGGCGCCTCCGGCGATCTGGCCCCGCTGGCCCATCTGGCGCTGCCGCTGACCGGCCGCGGGTTCGTCGAGCTGGGCGGTCGCGTCATGGCCGCCGGCGAGGCCCTGGCCGCCGCCAACCTCGAGCCGCTCGAGCTGCAGGCCAAGGAGGGCCTTGCTCTGCTCAACGGGACGCAGATGATGAGTGCCATCGGGTCGCTCGTAGCCGGCGACGCCTTCCGCCTCTCTCGTACCGCGAGCGTTGCCGCGGCCATGAGCTGCGAGGCGGTACTGGGCACGGACGTGGCCTACTCCGCAGCGTACCAACTGGCGCGGCCGCACCCCGGCCAGATCGCGGTGGCCGCCGAGCTGCGCCACCTGCTGCGTGACTCCACTCTCATGACGAGCCACCACTCCTCGTCGCACAAAGTCCAGGACCCGTACTCGATCCGTTGCGTGCCCCAGGTCCACGGCGCCGTCCGAGATGCGTTGGGTTACCTGTGGGGCGTACTGGACGTGGAGATCAACTCCGCCACGGACAACCCACTCGTCTTCCCGCAAGGTGGCGTGGTCGACTCCACCGCGTCAGCCACCGGTGGCGGCCTGGTCATCAGCGGCGGCAACTTCCACGGCGAGCCTGTGGCAATAGCGCTGGATTTCGGCAAGCTGGCAATCTCTGAATTGGGTGCCATCTCAGAGCGCCGGATCGCGCTGCTGGTGGACCCCCGCCTCAACTGCGGTCTGCCGCCCTTCCTCTCGTCCGGCAGCGGCCTGGAGTCGGGCATGATGCTGCTCCAGTACACGGCCGCGGCTCTCGCGTCGGAGAACAAAGTCCTGGCGCACCCTGCCAGCGCCGACTCAATCCCAACGTCGGCAAATCAGGAAGACCACGTTTCGATGGGCTCCATCGCTGCCCGCCACGCCATGTTGGTCCTGACCAACGTCCAACGGATCGTCGCCTTGGAGCTGCTTGTTGCGGCCCAGGCGCTCGACTTCCGATTGGCTCAGAGCGAGGCCGAAGGCCTGCAGGTTCGAGCGGGCGCCGGCGTCCAGGAGGCCCACCGTCGGATTCGATCGGTTGTGCCCCATCTCGACCACGACCGGCTGCAGACGAACGACATCGAATCAGCCCTCGCACTTGTCCGAGAAGGCACCCTCGTCGACCTGGTCGGTTAAGCGAACCGACGGTTGCTGGACGACTGCGGCGCCCGGGGTCAGGAGAGAAGGGCCGGCCGGTCTCGCCCGGAGCAGCGGTCGATGGCGCGGCGCAGCCGAACCTGGTCTGCGCCCCCAGACTGCTGAAGGGCCCACAGTGCGGGCAGGAGTCGCGGGTCCCCGGCTGCCGCAGCGGCGTCCACCTCGAGGCCGCCGACGAGCGACGACTGTAGCGCCCGGATCAGATGTGGCACCGCACGCGGGTCGCGTCGGACCGCCAGCCCGAAGAGAGCCTCTGCCCGGGCCTCGTGGCTGGCGTCTTCCGCGCGGGCCAAAAGGGCCTCTCGGACATCCGGGCCATCTGCACCGGAGAGCGTCCCGAGACCGAACGTGGCCCAGTCGCGGACCTCGGGGTCGCA
>JAYVMQ010000130.1:0-4919 GCA_043758855.1 Chloroflexota bacterium | reverse complement strand
GAGTTGGTGGCACGGTCATGGGTCACGGGATTCTCCTTCCGGTATACAGGCCCGCAGTTGCGCCTGCCAGGCAATCAGCTGGCGATACACGGCCGGCGCCCCCACTGGCGGATCATCGGCGAGCGTTAAGTTCGCGGGGCACAAGATGAACGGCTCGGTCTGCCAGCCGCCTAAGCCGCCATGCGAGCCGACGAGCTCCTCGAACCCGGTGACGTCCCCGGAGACGCGGTCGACTGCGCCGAGCAGCATCAGGTCACCTGCATTCGAGAAGCCCTCCAGGCGCTGCAGATCCTCGGCCGCCCGAGGGCCATAGTCGGCCAGGATGTCGCTGCTATCGGGCCCGCCCTCGGTCAGATCGAGTCGGCCGTGCGGCCCCACCACCAGGACGTGACCCGCGGCGGACCTGACCACCAGCGCTCCGATTCCAGGATGACGCGCCAGCGCATCGATCAGGCCCGGGTACAGCGCTTCGATCGCCTCGCCGGTCATCCGGTCGGGCTGGCTCGTGAAGTAGACGTGAGCCAGGTTGCCGGACGAGGCCACGACGACGTCCGGAGGCGCCGAGGCTGCGGCTGAACCGCGGCCCGCTCCGCTCCGGAACCGCCCCAGGGCGCGAGGCAGCACGCGTGCCAGCATCTGTCCAAGCCCGGGGCCTCGGTTCAACTCGGCCGCGATGCGTCGGCCCATACCGGCCGATTCGACCGAGTCCGTGGTGCCCACGACACTCATTGTGCCCGGCAGCAGCGCTGCGATGACCTTCTCAAGGGGTTGGCCGTGGCGCTGCCGGAACGTGGCGCCGAGGCACTGGCCGTGGTCGGAGAGCACGACCAGGTGATAGGCCCGGCTGGTGTGGCGAGCGGCCTTCAGGAGCGACCCGATGGCCCGGTCGATTCCCTCGAGCGCGTCGATGGCCTCCTGGCGTTCAGGGCCGCAGTGATGGGCGATGGCGTCATAGCCGGTATAGTCCACGTAGATGGTCGGCGCCCCGCCGTACATCTCCTCGATGACGAAGGCCGTGGAAACGGTGCGCAGGGCGATATTGGTGACGGCTCGTTCGACGGCGTAGTGAAGGTCGCGGTGCATGCGCGGCTCGACGGCCCGACCGCGCTGGCGCTCCGCCTGGTACAGCTCCTTGGCGACCTCGCCGGCCATGAGCACCATCAAGCGGATGTAGTTGACGGATGTGGCCAGGAAGCCGCGCAGACGCCGCCCGTCGTCGGCCGGCGCGCCCTCGGCGATCGTGGCCATGGTCAGATAGCTGCGCGGAGCGTCGCCGGTCATGAGGTTACCAATGCTGGCCCCGTTATCGGCCAGCAGCCCCGCGCCATCGCTTACGCGGCGGACGATCTCGGCTGCGTCGTCGGGGTGATTGGCCACGAGCAACCGGGCGCTCGCCTTTTCGTACCAGCGAAAGCCGGCAACGCCGTCATTTCGGCCGTGGAGAATGCCCGCCTGACTGGCCGGCGTGGTGGGTGGCAGCATGGCGATCCAAGGGTGGAGCGTCGCCTCACCGTCGCGGACCAACCGCCCGAGTACTGGTACTCGCCCACCCCGTATGGCGTCATTAAGGACAGGCAGGCTTAGGCCATCGATCTGGACCACGAGCAACCCTGGCGTGGTTTCCGTGGCCCGCTTGAAGTGTCGCGCGACCAATCGCCGGACCAGGACGCTGTAGTAGGAATCGTCGTCACTCACGGCCACGAGTTCGGCGAACAGGCTGTTGAGCAGCGTCAGCAGCACGGCTGCCCAGACGGCAGTCACGTCGCCGTCCACCGCTACACCCGGCACCAGCCGGCCGAGGGCGACGATGGCCACGACCTGGAATCCCAGGCCCGAGATCTGGGCGACGAAGATGGGCCGCGCCACGAGCAGCCACTGGAGGAGGACGTCGGCGAAACTGTCGAGGACCAGCAGGATTAGTCCGGCCAATAGCAGCGCGGCGGGTCCATCGATCCTTAGTCCTGGGAGCAAGACGGCCGTGACCGCCAGCGCCAAACAGGCCATCAGATAGGTCAGAACCGTGCGGCGCACGATCGCAAGGCGGGCCGGTCGCCACTCCCACATCAGGCGAGCCTGGAGTCGGTAGGAGGCGAGCCAGCCGCGGTCCGCCGACGTCGGCTCAGTCGCCCGGCCAACCTGCGGCGTCATAGTCCGGCCCCACCCAACGACATCGATTGGCCCGGCTGCAGAATGCGGACGTCGACGCCGGGGTTGCGGGCGGTAACGGCGTCACGGAAGGCCTCGGCCGGCCCCACGAACCTGCGGCCGGCCACGCGCCGCAGGCCTAGTGGGTAGAGCGTGCCCCAGTGAATGGGCACGGCGATGGCGGGGGAGATTCGGGCCGCGGCCTCGGCCGCTCGTGATGGGTTCAAATGGCCACGCCCGAGCCTGGGACCCCACCCGCCGACCGGCAAGAGCGCAACATCGACACGGCCAGCCAGCCCCGACATTTCCGGGAAGAGGTCGGTATCGCCGGCAAAGTAGACGCTGGTCGAGCCGGCTATTAGGACGCCCAAAGCGCCCTCGGCGATCGTGAAGAGCGAGCGGCGGCGGCCGTGTTCGGCGTGGACGGCTTCCAGCCTCAGATTACGGACCTGAATTTGATCGCCCGCCCGCAGTTCGTGGACGGCCCCATGTGTTGCCTTGGCGACGACCCGCCCGAGGCCGACCGGAACGATGAGGGTGGGCTGGCCCGGTAGTGCCTGCAGGGACGCGAGATCCAGATGGTCCCAGTGTCCGTGGCTGATGAAGACCGCTGCGAGACCCGTGAGCGTGTCAGGTAGCACAGCCGGAACTTGACGCCGGATGACACCGGCCATGTGGCCGAGCAATGGATCAGTGAGCACGCGCACGCCGTCGAGGTCTACGAGGACAGTCGAATGGCCGAGGAACGTCAGCCGATCGCCCACATGCATCCTCCGACATCGAAACCATCGACGGGCCGCGAGAACGGCCCGTCGATCATGTCAGTTCAGAGTGGTGGTCGCAGCAGGCGGCCTCGGATTGGCTTAGCTGCGGATGCTCCGTCGCCGCACGATGAATGCCGCCAGACCCATGCCGGCGAAGCCGAAGATCAGCAGGGGCAGCAGCGGTGTAGTCGAGCTGTTGCTCGGACTATCGCTGATGGTGCTGGTGGGAGTGAGTGTCACGGTCGAACCGGCGCTGGAGCTCGCCGACGCGCTGGAGCTCGCCGCGGCGCTGGAGCTCGCCGACGCGATCGGCGAGGTCGAGCACACATTTGTGATTGTGTCGCCTATCAAGGTCACATCGCCATTCCGAGCGAGCACGGCACCATTTATCGTCGCGCCGCTGGCAACCGTGATGGATGTAAGGGCCAGGATCGTCCCCATGAAGGTGGAGCCCGATCCGAGAGTCGCCGAGCTGGTGACCTGCCAGAAGACGTGGCACGAGCTCGCGCCGTTGATGAGCTTCACAGAACTGCCCGATGCCGTGATGAGGTCCGACGGCGCCTGGATGATCCAGACGGAGTTCGGGTCGTTCTGGCCGTCGAGGGTTAGCGTCCCCGTGAGATTAAGCGTGAAACCGCCGGCGTTGTAGACGCCGCCGACGAGGGTCTTCCCGGCGAGGATTCCTCCGGTTATGACTGTAGATGGTGTTCGTCCGGCGGCGTCCGTGTACGCGGTGCCCAAGGCTCCCTTGGCGCCCTGCGTGACCGCGTCGCCAGCGTGGTTCGTACCCTTCAGCACAACCGTCCCGAATCCGGTCTCCGCGGGGTTTGAAAACGACCCGACATCGCCAGTGATCGTCGTCGCGCCAGTGTTGGTGATGCCTGTGCCGGCAAGGACGGCGAAGCTCCCGGCCGTTCCAAGGCCGACCGGCGTCGGACCTGCGGCAAATGCCGTCTGTCCGTTGGCGAGCATGCCAATCGCGAGAGTGACTGCGGTGCCAACCAAAAGCAACAACTTGGCACCCTGAACCCGTTTCTTCATCTTGCCATCTCCTCCACTGCCCTCGTCAATCCATTGACTGACGTGTCGAACGCCCGCCTGGCGGTCGTTTCGCCAAGATGGCCGCTGCCGACAAGTTCGGCCGCGGGTCCTGGTGTGACGACCATCCGGTCGGCTCGATCGATTGCCATTGCGCGTTCCATTCAAGCATCCGGAGGCAGGCCTATCAGGGCCACCGCCGGAAGACCTCCAGCCACTGCTGTGCCTCTACTCTACGCTGAACCTGGGCACGTCACGCTGGAAACTGGCACCGGCCAGATGGCAGCCGTTCGAAATGTGTTAGGAAGACCGGGATGGGGTGCTCGTGGGGAGCGCCGCTCGGGACTAGCCTCGGCGGCGGCCGAACATGCGACGTCGGCCACTGAAGCTGTCCACAACGAAGATGACGATGAGGGCCCCAACGACGGCCACGATGATGCTCGTCAAGTTGATGCCGGTTACGTTTGCAATGTTCAGCACCTTTGGGCCGGCGATCCAGCCGCCGACGACAGCGCCCACGATGCCAAGTACGACCATCAGCACAAGACCGTCTCGGGTACCGGTGATGGCATTGGCGAGGAAGCCGGCAATAGCGCCCACCACGACCCAGGCAACGATTGTCATTTGCGGTATATCGAGCATTGAAGTCCCTTCCTTCTTGGCAGCCGCGAGCCGAAGGCCGGCCGGCATTGGCTGCGCACCTTGCGTTGGATCAGGCGGAGGCGGTCGGCTCGTGCCGGAAGACGGCGAGACTCCAGATCACGATCGCCTCGATGACCGTCCAGCCGACGAGGGCGACGACGGCGGCGACATCGAGCACCGAGCCGCCGGACTTAAGGGCGTTGGTTTGCAGAATCCCTTCGAACGGCGCGATCAGGACACCGCCCAGGTTGTTGATGACCGAGACGATGAAGTTGCCCGTGTGGGCATTCAGAAGTAGTAGGACGATGCGAAGCCCGATCACGATCTGGA
>JAYVMQ010000129.1:0-3553 GCA_043758855.1 Chloroflexota bacterium | reverse complement strand
GCGCAGACCCTCGGTCTCGTGCTGTCCGGGCTGGTGTTGTTGCGATGGCGGCCACGCCACCTGCTGCTCGTCGCGACATTCGCCGCATTCGGGATCGCACTGCCACCGCTTGCACTCGCCGGACCGCTTCCCTTCCCGGCGGTGCTTGGATGCGCGTTCGCGGGCGGCATGTGCATGGAGGTTTTCGGCGTCTTGTGGGGTACCGCAATGCAGCAAGAGATCCCACCCGAGAAGCTTTCACGCCTCTCGTCCTACGACGCGCTTGGCTCATGGGTATTGACGCCGCTCGGACTGGCCGCCGCGGGCCCCGTCGCCGCCATCATCGGCGCCCGAACGACGTTCATCGGCGCCGCAGCGATTGTCGTCACATCGACTGCGATGGTCCTGCTCTCGCGCGACGTACGGACACTCCAACGACGCGAACATCAAACCGAACTGGAGATCCCTGGTCCTCCGCCGGAAGAGGCCTGACCACTCCTGTGGATGGCCGCCCTGCCGTGTGATCCTCCAGCTTTGCGCCGCAGCGTGGCGCATCGGATACCCATCGAGCGCATGGGTCTGGGCGAGCACGGCCGCGCAGGCGGCCACGTCTTCCGGTTCTCTCGCGCGCATGATCACCCGGACACGCAATCAGCCCAGGTGGTGGCTGATCGCGGTTATTGCAAGCCGCCCAAGCGCAGCTGATTGCTCATCCCCGAGCTTCTCGTCGATCGGGACGTTCTTGCGGAGTTCGGCGAGTGAGCTAAGCCACTGGCGCCGGGAGAGAGTGATCACGATGACCTCATCCATGGGTGGCCATTGCTGATCAACCCAAGGCACTTGGTTCCAACCTGCCTCACGGATCGCGAGCGCAGCAGCCGCAGTTTTCTCATTGAGATCTTCAGCAGCCATCGCTGCAAGGTTGTCCATCGCGGCGTCGATTCCCGCGCATACGCGGGCGACAAGATGAATACTGACCAGCTCGTCCGCGTCCTGGACCATGGTCAAGATGATGCCCTACAGGCCCAGTTGCTGGAGGAGTTGGGCGGATCAACTAATCCGCGCTTGGCGCTCCCGCAGAGCCGGGACTCCAGGTGCCTGTCCGGCCGCGTCTGCCTCTGCATCTCTGGCGCGCCGGGTCGCTGCCATCCCAGAGGTCGGCAACACGACCGCAACTTGGCCGGTGATGCTGACTTGCAATGTCGGTGACCCCGAAACTGAAGGTCGCGCATGCGTGAGGCGATCGGAGTCGCCGAAGGGGGATCGCTGGCCCATACTCCCCACATGCAGGCCCAGTCTGGAACGTTGGCAGTGACCAACCGATACAGGTGGCTCGGTGGCCCACATCAGGGCAGCTTCGCCGTATACATCGACCGCCAGCACGTTGCCGACATCGCCCCCGGCCAGACTGTCCAGCACGCGCTGTCGGCCGGCTCGCACCGGATCCGGGTACGCAGGCATTGGTATGCCAGCCCGGGGATAGCCGTCGTGATCGAGCCAGGTCACCTGACCGAGTTGAGCGCGGACATTGCGTCCTCGCTCTCGATCGCGCGCCGCTTCGCGCTGATGCTGTTCACACCGACGAAATCACTTGTCCTGTCCGCCGACGAACCCTCCGCAAGTAGATCGACTCCCGAATCTGTTCTCGAGACAAGGCGAACGGCTGGACGCGTCAGATACGGCCTACTGGCTCAAGCCATCACAGGTGGCGCCGGCGCCGTACTGATCATCGTCGGATCGGTCCACAACATCCGGACAGTGATCGCTATGGGCTGGATCCTGTTCGTCGTGGGCGCGATCATCGGCGTCACGGTGGTCGGGCGGTCACGGCCCGGGCGGTCACGGCAAAGATAGATCTGACCGGCCGGGGCTCGCTTTCCGAACGCATCGGGCCGCGTTGTCCGCGAAGGTTCGTCCGGAACCATGTGTCGACTCGCCGGCAGGCCGAATCAGACCGGCGGCTGAGGGTCGTACTGGATTGCTCGGCGAACTTCACGGGCCCGATCGGTTCCGGCGAGTCGGTGGACCACGTGCAGGGCCATGTCGATGCCGGCTGAGACGCCCGCCGACGTGACGAGGTCGCCGTCGTCAACGAAGCGTGCATCCGCTTGGACCTCGATGCTGGGATCCAGCTCGGCTAGCAGCTCCCAACGATGCCCAGTGGGTGGTGGCCGGGCGACTGGGCGGGAAGTCCGCCGGCAGCGCACGTCGCTCGA
Source organism: Chloroflexota bacterium (assembly GCA_043758855.1). Classification (GTDB taxonomy): domain Bacteria; phylum Chloroflexota; class Limnocylindria; order Limnocylindrales; family CSP1-4; genus Fen-1039. Next base: position 1,358 of record JAYVMQ010000129.1, on the reverse strand, counting down.
TCCCGTAACGGGTCACACCAACAGCTACGACATCAAGATCAGCGACGCCCAGATGCTCGCGATCAAACTCCAGTTCAAACCAGATAAGTTCCACGGCGAGTGGAACTACACGTGCAAGCCAGCAACATCTAAGCCCCCGCCGCGTCGCCGTAGTTATGAGGCGATCCCGTTACCAGGTCGGGCTGTTTCGCTTGGTGGCTGGAACCAACGGGCTCCCGCGGGCCGTGGGCTCGTGGGTGTCACCCCGCGCGATCAACCGGTGGAGAGAGCCGTCGGGAGACGCGGCCGGCCACATCGGCCACGAGGGGGCCGAGCTGAGCCAGCCGGTCGTCGCTCATCCGGACCCGGGGGCCAGCGATGCTGATCCCCCCTGTGACGTGCCCGCGCTTGAACACGGCGGCAGCGACGCACGCCACCCCGAGAGCGCTTTCCTCGATGTCCACCGAGAAACCATCGCGGCGAACCCGGTCCAACCGGCGGTCGAGCTCGACCCGCGTTGCCGGAGAGTTGTGGGTGAGCATACGGAACGGTGGTGGACCGAGCAGGACCGCTGCGTGCTCGGCCGCAAGGTGTGCGAGGACGGCCTTGCCCAGGGCCGACGAGTGCGGGGCGATGACCGTGCCCGGCAGCTCGGCCATGCGGAACGGTGACGGGCTATTCAGGATTTCTGCGAGCACGATCGTTTCACCGGTCAGCATTGCCAGCCCGACAGACTCCCCGGTCTCCAGCCAGAGGTTCCTGAGCTCCTCGGCGGCTACACTGGGGACATCCAGCCGTCCGAGGAGCAACAGCCCCCACCGTACGGACTCGGGACCGGGGCGGTAGCCTCCGGTCGGACCTCGCTCGACCAGCCCGGCAACCTGCAGGGTCTCGAGAAGCCGGAATGCGGTGCTCTTTGCCGACCCGGTGATGGCGACCGCATCGTCGAGGCTGAGGCTGCCGCGCTCCGCGACGGCCTGCAGCAGGTCCAGCCCGCGACGCACGGAGTCGATCCCGTACCGGTTCACGGACATGCCTCGCTCCTCTCCCACGCTCGGCTGAGTCTCGCACGAGTCCGCTTCCCCGGCCGATTCATCGGCCCAGCCCCCCGACCCCCTTGACAGGTTCACCTGTTCGTAACACAGTTACGCCAGTGAAAACCAAGGTTTCGACACATGAAACCTACACTCATGCGCTTCCCGCTGGAGGGTTCCCCGTCATGTTCACCCCGCATCGCCCTCGCACGATCGCCGCTGCCGGCTTCGCCGCTGCTGCTGCTCTGCTGCTTGCCGCTTGCAGCAGCACTCCAGCGACCACGTCCACTGCGGGATCCTCTCCGTCAACCGCCGCGACGTCCGGCCCGACCGCCAATGCCTTCG
>JAYVMQ010000128.1:0-6292 GCA_043758855.1 Chloroflexota bacterium | reverse complement strand
CCGCCTGACGAACTCCCTCGACGAGGCGCTGGCGTGGGCGCGAGAGGCTGCCGCCGAGGGTCGGGCGGATTCGATCGCCCTGGTCGGCAACGCCGCGGAGATCGAGCCGGAGTTGGTCCGGCGCGGCGAGCGCTTCGATGTCGTGACGGATCAGACCTCGGCTCATGACGCGCTGAGCGGCTACATTCCGGCGGGGGTGGCCGTGGAGGCCGCCGCCGACTTACGGCGCCGCGATCCGGACGAGTACGTCCGCCGTTCGATGGCCTCGATGGCCGAGCACGTCCGCGCCATGCTGGCCTTTCAGGCGGCCGGCTCGGTGACCTTCGACTACGGCAACAACATCCGCGCCCAGGCCCAGACTGCCGGCGTCGCCAACGCCTTCGACTTCCCGGGCTTCGTGCCCGCCTTCATCCGGCCGCTCTTCTGCGAGGGCAAGGGGCCGTTCCGCTGGGCCGCTCTGTCGGGCGACCCCAATGACATCAAGGCCACGGATCGAGCGATCCTGGACCTGTTCCCGGAGAACGAGTCGCTCCGGCGTTGGATTGAGCTGGCCGAGGCGCGGGTGCCATTCCAGGGCTTGCCCGCCCGTATCTGCTGGCTCGGCTACGGTGAGCGCGCTCGGGCCGGAGCTGCATTCAATGAGCTGGTTCGGTCGGGTGCCGTCACCGCGCCGATCGTCATAGGCCGCGACCACCTGGACGCGGGTTCCGTGGCCTCGCCCAACCGTGAGACCGAGGCCATGCGCGACGGCTCCGACGCTATCGCCGACTGGCCTCTCCTCAACGCCCTGGTCAACACGGCTTCCGGGGCAAGTTGGGTGAGTATCCACCATGGCGGGGGCACCGGAATCGGCTACTCTCAGCATGCCGGAATGGTGATAGTCGCCGATGGTACAGACCTCGCGGCCCAGAAGCTGGAACGCGTCCTCACCACCGATCCTGGAATGGGCGTCATCCGTCACGCAGACGCCGGCTACGAGCGAGCAATCGAGGTCGCTCGCGAACGCGGAGTCCGCATTCCGATGCTCAACGACGAGCACGCCGATAGCTTGTAGGTTCCGTCCCCGGCACAAAGAAGGGGAATACGGGTGGGCTGCCGAATCCAGGGAATACTGCTCCGAGCCAAGCCGGATGCGGCCGGGCTGGCAGTGCTCGAGAAGGCATATGACTACAAGCTCTTTGAGCTGACCGGTCGCGGTCTCTGGCTGCTCGATCTCGGCGTACCCGAGCCGGCGCCGGGCGATCTCAAGACGGTCAAGGCGGCCCGGCCTCTGGCCTCCAGCTACGTCGATGCCTTGCGCGTCATTGGCTGCGACGAGGAGCCGTTGGCGCAACTCGCCTGGCTGACGGCCGGGGCCGCGGCGGCGCGCCACCTTCGCCAGCCCGTCCTGGTCTTCCTTTCCGACGACGAGGAGCATGACTTCGCGGCCGTCGTCACGCCCGAAGGAGTCGGGGTGGTCGGCGACAAGCTGCGGGGTTACCTGCTTCGCTGGGAAGGCGGCGCCCTAGTTATGCAGCCTTTCGTCAGCGACGGAACCGGGCAGGAGCCGCCCACCCCGCCGGACGAATTGGCCCTCATCCCCAACGCCTCGCTGCTCCCCACTGAGACGCTGGACGCGGGCGGCTACCCGCTCCACGGGAACGTGTTGGCCGAGATCGGCAGCTTTGCCGAAGGCGACGCCCCGCTCGGCATTGGGACGTGTAGCCACGGTCCCCAGGGCTCGCTGCAACTGATCGAGGCCAAGGGCCTGAGCAACAGCGGCTGGGACCACGCTGCGGAAGCTGCTCCGCAGGCGAGGTAGTTGGGCCGGCCGAGCCGCCGAGTCGATTGCCCGGATACAACGGAGGAATAGTGACGAAGCTCGTCGAGTCGGTCCCGAACTTCAGCGAGGGCCGTCGTGTCGAGGTCGTCGACAAGCTGACGGCGGCGGTCGAGGCCGTCCCGGGCGCCCACCTGCTGGACCGTACGAGCGACGCCAGCCACAACCGCAGCGTCCTGACGATCGCCGGCGACCCGGCGGCGGTTCTCGAGGCCCTGGAACGGACCGTGGCGGTGGCCGTCTCCGAGATCGATATGGAGAGCCATGTTGGGCAGCATCCCCGGATTGGGGCCGTCGACGTGGTCCCATTCGTGCCTCTCGCCGGAGCCACCATGGCCGACTGCATCGAGCTGGCGCGAACCTTCGGGGCAAACGTGGCCGAGCGTTTCTCGATCCCCGTCTACCTCTACGGCGAGGCCGCCACTTCGCCTGCACGCCAGCGCCTGGCGGATGTCCGGCGCGGCCAGTACGAGGGTCTCCGAACTCAGATCGGTGAGCCGGGCCGGGAGCCAGATTTCGGCCCTTCGCGGGTGCACGCCACTGCTGGAGCCATGGCGGTGGGCGCCCGGCCATTTCTGATCGCCTACAACATCAACCTTGACAGCCGCGACGTGGAGCTGGCCAAGCGGATTGCGCGCCGAATTCGCGAGTCCAGCGGCGGCCTGCCGCGAGTCCAGGCCAACGGCTTCTGGATCGAGGAACTCGGTCGGGCACAGGTGTCGATGAACCTGCTTGACTTCCGAGCGACGCCTCTCTGGCTGGTCTGGGAGACGGTCCGATCCGAAGCCGCCGCAGATGGCGTTCACCTCTCCGAGTCCGAGCTTATCGGCCTGGCGCCTCTCGGCGCGCTGCTCGATGTGGCCGACCATGCCGGTGTACCGGTCCGGCTCACGGAGTTGGAGCGGCTCGAAGGTGCCGCCGAGTTTCTGAAGCTGCGCGACTTCTCGCCGATGCAGGCCCTGGAGCTGCGGCTGGAAGCGGCGAGAGGGGAGTGAAACGATGAGCGGCATGCTGGCCGGCACAGGGCAGCCCCGCGCCGGGCCAGCGCGCGCCGGGCTCCTGATCGAAGGAGCAGCCGCTGTCGCCACGCTGGCAGGCGGTCTGCGGCGTGGCGCCGCTCAAGCCGACGCGGCCGAGTTGGGCGGTGGCAGTCGCGGTGGCAGTCGCTCGCTGGCCGTGGCCGTCTGGCATGGCCGCATCGTCGCCGCCGGGCCGCAGCCAGAGGTGATCCGCCAGATGGAGGCCGCGGGCCACTCCCTGGACTCTTTCGCTCGCCTCGACGCGGCCGGTGGGCTCGTGACGCCTGGACTCATCGATGCCCACACCCACCTCGTTTTCGCCGGCACGCGCGAATCGGAGTGGCGGCTGCACTTGCGTGGCGCTGGCTATCTCGAGGTCCTGGAGTCGGGCGGGGGGATTCTTGCGACCGTGGCGGCCACGCGCGCGGCCTCGGACGAGGACCTGGTGGCCGGGGCGCGCCGCCGCCTCGCTGAGATGCTCGCCAACGGCACCACAACGGCCGAAGCCAAGTCCGGCTACGGGTTGGACGTGGCGACGGAGCTGCGCCAGCTCGATGTCATCGGCCGCTTGGATCGCGAGGGCCCAGTCCAACTCGTGCCCACCTTCCTGGGCGGGCATGCCGTTCCGGCCGAATTTCGGGACCAGCCGGAGGGAACCGAGGCGTACGTCAAGAACGTTGTCCGGGAGCAGCTTCCGTCTGTCGCCCGGCAGGGGATCGCCCGTTTCTGCGACGTCTTCTGCGAGACGGGCGTCTTCTCCGCCGACCAGAGCCGCCTTATCCTGCGTGCCGCTGCCGAACACGGCCTGGCGCTGCGCCTTCACGCCGACGAGTTGCAACCATCCGGCGGAGCGGAGCTGGCGGTGGAAATGGGCTGCGTCTCAGCCGACCACCTGGCCACGCCGTCGGATGAGGGTTTGGCCGCGCTGGCCCGGGCCGCCGCGGCATTTGGGAGCCCGGTCGTGGCCACGCTGCTGCCGGCCACGAGCTGGTTCCTGGGCAAGCACCACTTCGCCCCGGCCCGCCGTTTCATGGACGCCGGGATTCCCGTCGCCCTCGCCACGGACCTCAATCCGGGCACGAGCCCCACGGTCAGCCTGCCGCTGGTTATGTCGATCGCCTGCCTGGAAATGGGCCTGACGCCGGCAGAGGCGCTCGCGGCAGTCACGATCAATGCGGCCCACTCACTCGGCTTGGGCACGGAGATCGGCTCCATCGAGCCTGGCAAGCAAGCCGACCTGGTCATCTGGGACGTGCCTTCGGTCGACCAGCTTCCCTACTGGCTCGGCGCTCGTCTAGCTCGAACGGTTATCAAGCGCGGCCGAGTGGTTTTCGGGCGCGCCTGACGATGTCTTCGCACCTGATGCTCGTGCCGTCGTTGGCGTGTCCCGCTAGTTGTGCCTACTGCTTTGGGCCGCACGCCGGCGGGCCAACGATGAGCCGCCAGACGCTCGAGGCGGTCGTTGAGTGGCAGCGCACCCTGGGCGGCGAGGCTAGCGAGGCCCATGGCAACGGCCGAGCCGATGGCCCCGGCCCCCTCGAGATCACGTTCCACGGCGGCGAGCCGCTCGTCCCGGGCGTCCGGTGGTACCGCGAGGCGCTGCCCCTCCTGCGCGACGGCCTCGCGCCGCGGCGGGTCCGGTTCGCCGCCCAGAGCAACCTTTGGCTCCTGACCGACGCGTTGTGCGAGCTCTTCCACGAGTACGGTGTCTCTCTCGGCACGAGCCTGGACGGTCCTGAAGCGATCAACGACGCCCAGCGAGGTCCGGGCTACTTCGCCAAGACGATGGCCGGCATTGGGCGGGCGCGCGCCCACGGCATCGACGTTGGGGCAATCTGCACCTTCACCGCGGGTTCGGTCGCGCACGCCCCAGAGATCTTCGACTTCTTCGTCCGTGAAGGGCTCAACTTCTCCGTCCACGCCGCCCTGCCGTCGCTGCGCCACCCGGAGGCGGACCGCTGGTCGATCACGCCGGAGGCCCACGGCGAGCTGCTGGTCGGCCTGCTCGACCGATATCTGGAGAACCTGGCGCGGGTGCGCATCACCACCCTAGATTCGATGGCTCGAAGCGTCTCGGTCGGGCGCGGCGGCATCTGCACCTTCAGCGATTGTCTGGGCGGATACCTGGCGGTCGGGCCCGATGGGGCGATCTATCCCTGCCAGCGCTTCGCCGGGATGGACGAGTTCGCGGTCGGCGACGTCCACGCTCGGCCGAGTCTGACGGAGCTGCAGGCCGCGCCGGTGTGGCGCGAATTCCGGGCGCGCGAGGAGCACGTCAAGGAGGCCTGCGGCGATTGCTCCCATTTCGGCTTCTGCAAGGGCGGCTGCCCCTACAACGCCCTCGTGGGCGCCGGCGGTGTCCTCGCCCCCACCGCGCGCGACCCGCACTGCGCCAGCTACAGCCGAACGTTCGATGCCGTAACCGAGCGGGCGATGGCGGAGCTGTTCAGCCCGGAGAATATGGACGCGGTGGTAGAGCGGCCCGACCCTGACCGCGGCCTGATGCGGCGCGGCCCGCTGCTCTCGATCATGCGCGACGGCGCTCGGTGGAACGAAGCGGTCGCGATCCCACAGCCAGACGCACCTTCGTCCGTGTCAGACTGATCGACAGGAGGGCATGCACGATGCCGCTGTTCGGAAATGCCAATCCGCCCAACGTCTACGATCTCGAGACCAAGAGAGACGTTCCGGGGCTGATCAAGGCGCTGGGCTATGGGAAGGACGCAAACGTGCGCTCGGCTGCCGCCGGTGCCCTCGGCCGGACAGGCGATGCCCGCGTTGTCCAGCCACTCCTGGCCGCCCTCAACGATGGGAATGAGGAAGTGCGCGTGTTTGCCGCCGAGGCGCTCGGCCGAATCGGCGACCCGCGCGCCGTTGAGCCCCTCATGGCCGGCCTTATGGATGAGGACGAAGAGGTCCGCAAGGTTGCCGCCGCCGCGCTTCGCAATATCGGCGACTCGCGCGCCGTGGATCCGCTCATCGCCGCTCTCAAGGACCCGAGCGAGGGTGTGCGCATGATCGCCGTCGATGCGCTCGGCCAGACGGTCGATGCCCCCGTCTTTGAGCCCCTCACGGCGGCGCTCAAAGATTCCAACGAAGGCGTCCGAGTGCGTGCCGCCGCCGCCCTCGGCCAGATCGGCGACCCGCGCGCCGTGGATCCGCTTATCTCCTCACTCAGAGGCGGTGATTCGTACGTCAGGGACGCGGTCGTCGGAGCGCTCGCCAAGATCGGTGTTCAGGCCGTGGGGCTGCTGGTCGCCGGACTCAAGGACTCGGACAGGAGTGTCCGCGACGGCGCCGCGGAGGCACTCGGGCAGATCGTGGACCCCCGTGCCGTGGAACCCCTCATCGACGCTCTCGCTGACGACGACTGGCATGTCCACATGGTCGCCGCGGAGGTGCTCGGCCGCATCGGCGACGCCCGCGCCGTCGAGTCCCTCATAGCCGCCCTCAC
>JAYVMQ010000127.1:0-9400 GCA_043758855.1 Chloroflexota bacterium | reverse complement strand
ATATCGGGGTCCATTGCTCCTGATCCACGGCGCGCAGGACCATGGCGTTCCGGTGGCCCATCTGGAGCTCATCGCTCGTGCGGCAGTGGATGCCCGGGGCCGCGAAGGCGGACCGCCGGTCGAGACGTTAGTTCTGCCCGATTTTGGCCACCGCTGGCTGTACGAGGACGCGGGCTGTCGCCGCAAGACGGCCACGTTCTTCGCCCGATCGCTCGGCGGACCGGTCGCGCCTGCGATAGCCGGAGAACGGGCCGCGGCTTGCGTCGTGGTGCGACCTAGCGATCCGGTTTACGGCTTCGGCTCGGCTGCAAGCAAGACGCCGCCAACCGACCGAACGACCACGTTCAACTGACCAACGGAGCCGACGCCGGGCGATCTGCGGAGGGCCACACGCCGACCACCCACCATCCCCAGCCAGCATCACCACGGAGACGCAAATGGACACCTGGCAGGCAATCGATACGACGCGCGCCATCCGCAAATTCGAGGATCGGCCACTCGAGCCTGCTCACCTCCAGCGGATCCTCGACGCGGGCCGGCGATCCGGCAGTTCCAAGAACTCGCAGCGCTGGGGCTTTGTGGCCTGCACGGACCGGGCACATCTGACGCAGCTGGCCGGGGTCGGGCCGTATGCCCAGCACCTCGCCGGAGCGGCCGCGGCGATCGCCCTCGTCGTGCCTGACCCGGCCACCAACGACGCCCCTTATTCGATCATGTGGGACCTGGGCCGGGCCGCCCAGAACATGACGCTCGCGGCCTGGGAATTGGGCATCGGCAGCGTCCCGGCAACGGTCTACAACCAGGATCTGGCGCGTGAACTGCTTGGCTACCCGGCCGACCACTGGTGCGAGTTCCTGTTGTCTTTCGGCTATCCACGCGAGCCCGCGGCCCTCGTCTGGGCCAAGCGCGCCGGCGGCCGCAAACCGCTAGAGGCGGTTGTCCACACTGAACGCTGGTAGGCGTCGACTTCTCCGCAGCGCGTCAGGACCAACCAGGCCACCGAGGGCGGCCGCTCGGCTCGAACCCGCATCGAGCCGAGAATCACTCATCGTCGCCCCGGACGGCACTACGACCAGGTTCGGTCATTCCTCTCCTCATCGTCGCTGGGGGCGGCACTAAGTGGGCGGGACAAGCCGAGAGCGACCTCCCGGCCGATCTACGCCCGCCAGGGACCATCAGCCTGAGCGTGGAATCGAGGCTCAAGGAGCGGAATTTCCGCGGCAGGATGCATCTCGCGCCCCTCAGCAGCCCCTTTGTGCCGCCCAGGCCGTCATTGAGGAGAATCCAGTTCCAGTCGCGCTCCCGGGTCCGATTGCCAACGCGGCCGAGCAACTCAGCGAACGAGGCCGCCTACTCCCAGCGGAACGATCGCGCCGCGATCGCCATGCACACCACAAGCCAACCGGTCAGGACCGCGACATCCACGGCCAGAGGCGCGACCTGAGTTCCGTTCACCATGACCTGGCGGAAGGCGTCGCCAAGGTAGGTCAGCGGCATCGCCATACCGACGGTCTTGAGGAACCCGGGCAGGAAGTCGAACTGGAAGAAGATTCCTGACAAGAACATCATTGGCATCTGGACGACCTGAACGACGCCCGTGGCCTGCTCTTCGGTCTTGAGGAATGACGCCAGCAAGAAGCCGAGGGCCAGGAACGAGCCGGCGCCCAGCAGCACCAAACCAACAACCAAAAGCAGGTTGCCGACAATCTGGACGTTGAAGAACATCAGCCCGATTCCCAGGATCACCACCGCATCGACGATAGCCACGATGAGGCGCAGCAGAACGTTGCTGCCGACGAGCTTCCAGCGTGGCAGCGGAGTCGCACCGATGCGCTTGAGGATGCCTTTCTCGCGCTGCTGGACAAGCGGTATCGCGGCGAACACGCCCAGCTGCATCAGAGCCATCGCCAGGATGCTCGGGACGAGATAGGCGACGTTGCTGATGTTTGTCGACTGCAGCGTGAGCGAACTCACGGTTACCAGCGCCGTGCCGCCGGCCAACTGAAGATTGAAGCCGTTGGCGATCTGCGCGACGGCACCCTGGATGACCTGCGCCGTCTGCGACTTGGCCGGATCCGTGTACAGCTGGAGCGCCACCGGGGACTTGGCTGCCACGGCGGCCTGAAGACCCTTCGGGATGACGATCACGGCCGACACGTCGCCGTGCTGCATCGCGGCCTTCTCGTCGTCGAGCGAGCCCACCTTCAGGTTGAGCAGCGTCACCTCGACGAAGGCCTGCTTGACGCCCGCTGAAGCGGCCGTGCCGTCCTGGTCCACGAAACCGACGGAGATCTTGCTGCTGCCGCTGCCGCCGAAGATCCAGCCGAACAGGAAGACGAACATGACCGGGAAGAAGATCGTCCAGAACAGCGCGGCCCGGTCACGCACAAGGCTCTTGACGTTGGCGACCGTCAGGATGAGGAGTGTCTTCATCGTTGGGCTCCTAGTCGCGCAGCGCTCGACCGGTCAGGTCGAGGAAGACGTCTTCGAGAGTGGCCTGGCGAATGCCCAGGTTGCGGGGCTCGATGCTGAGTTCGTCGGCCATGGCTAGCAAGGCACCAATCGTGCCAGGAATGTCTTTTGAATAGAGCACCGTCTGGCCTTGCTCCTCAGCCGCGCGAGTCACGCCGTCAAGCTTGCTCAGTGCCTCGGTCGCCAGGGCGGGACTTGAGTCGAAGAAGACCGCTCGCTCCTTGAAGCGCCGCCCGATCAACTCCGGGACGGTGCCCATCTCGAGAATGTGGCCGTGATCCATGATGGCCACGCGGTCGCACAACTCGGCGGCCTCTTCCATGTAGTGCGTAGTCAGCATCACCGTCTTGCCCTTCGCCTGGAGCCCCTTGACCAGGTCCCAGAGCGAGCGTCGGGCCTGCGGGTCCAGGCCGGTCGTCGGCTCATCTAGAAAGACGAGCTCCGGGTCGTTGACCAGCGCCAGGGCAATCGATAGTCGCTGCTGCTGGCCGCCCGACAGGTTCATCGAGCGAGCGTCAGCCCGCTCGCCGAGATCCACCGCATCGATGAGTTGCTGGGTCGGGACATGGTGTCGGAAGAAGCTGCCGAACAGGTCCAGCAGCTCGGTCACGGTGAGGCGGGGATACAGCGAGACGCTCTGCAGCTGGACGCCGATGCGCTCCTTAATCGCCTGAGGGTGGTTGCACACATCCAAGCCCAGGACCTCGACCCTGCCGGACTCGGGCGGACGCAAACCCTCGAGGACCTCGATGGTGGTCGTCTTGCCCGCGCCGTTTGGGCCGAGCATGCCGAAGACCTCGCCCCGCGCCACCTCGAAGCTGACTCCGTCAACGGCCTTGACGTCGCCGTAGTACTTCTTGAGGTCCGTGACGCGGATGACGGGCGCGCCGCTTTGCGTCATCTCACTCCTTGACTATGTAGGAACGACGGTTTGCGCGGCTCCTCCATGGTTACCGCAGATGCTCCTGGAGCATGTCGGCCGAACGGGGACCCAGGGTTGAGAAGCCCAGGCGATCGTACAACCGAATGGCCGGCTCGTTGTCGGCGTAGACGCCCAGATAGACGAGGTTCGCGCCTGCGGCGATGGACTCGCGCGCCAGCGCAAGAGTGATCATGCGGGCGAAGCCGCGTCCACGCCACGCCGGCCGCGTCGCAATCGATGACAAGTAGCTGGCGCCATCGAACGTGTATCGCTCGCCCGTCGCCACCGGTTCACCGTCTATGCGCAGCAGGTAGGCGTGGAAGTAGGGCTGCTGGAGCGTCAGCCCGATCTCAGCGGCCAGATTCGCCCGGCGGGTCTCGGGGATGCCGAACGATTCGCCAATAACCACGCCCAATGCCTGAGCGAGTGCGACCCGATCCGGGCCGAGCGGATTGGTCCAGCGTTCCAGAACGGCACCGAGCGGCAGTGGCACGTCGGCCAACTCCCCAACGTCGCGAACGAGCAGCATGTCGTAACCGCCACCCTGGTCCACGAACCCGTTTGCGATCAGGCGCGCTTTCAGGTCGTTCGGCGTGCTAAGGGTGGGAATCATCCAGATGTAGGGTTTTCGATCGAGAGCCTCGAAAAACGCAAAGGCCCGCCCGAGTCGGGCATCGAAAGCCTGCGCATCCTCCGGCCAGCGGACCGCGGTCAGCCGATTGAAGAACGGCTCCTTCTCCCCAGCCGAAAACAACATCACCGAATCGCCGAAGTCGCGCCAGCCGCGGCCGGGGATGGCGACGGCCCTGACCGGGTGCACCTCCAGGAAGCGGAGCTGCTCGGGGGTGAGGCCGAACCACGGAGAGGGGCCATCGGGCAGTGGCATAAGCCTGAACGTTAAACGATCCGCTGAATCGTCGCGGCCGCGGTCCGCAGTTCGCGCGCCGCACACCGCGGACCGCCACGTAACTGCGTCCCGATATCTGGCGCCGGTCGCTAGAATTTCGGCGCGCTACAGTCCTCGCCGCCTCCACGACGTGGGGCTGACCAGCGCCATGGAGCAGGAGAGAGATGCGAGCGCTGGCACGTCGGGTCGGTCTGGGCGTTGCCGCCCGGGGCGACATCTCGGACCTGATCGACTGGACAAGACGCGCCCGCGACGCCGGCCTCGATTCTGTCTGGGTCCACGATTCCTACTTTGAGCGTGACGCCGTGACCTACGGCTCCGCCATCGCCGGCGCCCTAGCCACGGATCCGGACAGCTCGTTCCGCCTCGCCCTCGGCGCGGTTAACCCGTACACGCGCCACGCCGTAGTCCTCGCCATGACCGGCTCCGCCCTCGATGAGTTGCTGCCGGAGCGGATCGTGATGGGCCTGGGCACGGGTTTGCCGCTCCGGCTAGGGCAGATGGGAATCACCTACTCCGCGACCGAGGCAGTGGCGAAAGTCAGCGCCGCAATGGATCAGATGCACCAGCTGTGGGCCGGGGAGAGGCTGCCGTCGGCCACGCCGGGCCTGCCGCCGATCGTGCCGATGTTCCCACCGGTCCACCGCATTCCGCTCTTCATCGCCGCATATCGCAAGGAGTTCGTGGAGCTGGCCGGCCAGAAGGCCGACGGCTACCTGGCCCGGCCGTGCGAATCGATCCCGTCGCTGCGGGGCATCCTGGAGCGGCTTCGGGCCGCGGCAACGGCTGCCGGCCGCGATCCAGACGACATCGAGACGGCCGGGTACCTGCTCTCACTCGTGGATAGAACGCGCCGCGAGGCCTTGAACCGGGCCAAGCGGGAGCCGTTCGTGATCTACATGATGTCGATCCTGGGCGACGTGTCGCTACAGCGGGCCGGCTTCCCGCGCGAGATGCGTGACCGTATCGCCGCGGCCTGGCGCGCCGAGGACTATCACGAGGCCGGCAAGCTGATCCCCGACGAACTGCTCGACGCCTTCATGCTCTGCGGCACGCGCGACGATGTCGCGACCAAGGCGCTCGCCTACCACCTCGAAACCGGCCTCGATCTCCCACTCCTGCAGCCGGTTATCCAGGACGAGTCGCAAACGCTTGAGCTGATCGAAGCCGCCAGGCTATACGCCTCGTTGCCGGCGAGCGCCGGACGGCGCGAGACAATCGCTGCCGCGGCTGTCGCCGGTTCGGACGCCAGCTCCTCGGTCGTCACCGGTTCGACCGGTTCGACCGGGCAGGGCGCCGCCGATCCGATTGACTCGGTCGGGCTCGCCGATGACCGACGGCTCGGGCTGTTCGAGCGAGGTCGTCGCCGCCTCGCCGCTGCCTACGAGATCCTTCGGCCGTTCGCGTACACCGCCTCCGCCATTCCAGTGCTCGCCGGAGGAGCACTCGCGTTCCTCGATCAGCGCTTTGCATTGCTGCCGTTCCTCGCCGCCCTGGCCGGCGGAATGCTCCTCCACTCCGGCACCAACGTCATCAATGAGATCTACGACGTCCGCAAGGGCGTCGACACGATCACTTCTCCTCGCGCCAGCCACGCCGTGCTCAAGGGCCGCGTGAGCGAGCGCGGCGCCTATGCCTTCGCGCTGGGGCTGTTTGCGGCCGCTGTTGTCGTGGGCTCATACCTGGTGTGGCTGCGCGGCCCGGCAATCGTGGGCTTGGGACTGCTGGGTTTGATCGCGGGCTACACATATACGGCACCGCCGTTCCAGTACAAGTACAGGGCCATGGGCGTGCCCGTGGTCTTTCTGCTGATGGGCCCGATCATGGTCGTGGGCTCATACTTCGCCGTCACCGCACTCTGGGACGTGCGCGCTGTCGTCCTGTCGGTGCCGGTGGGGCTGCTGGTCGCGGCGATCCTGCATGGCAACGAGTGGCGCGACATCAGCGAGGACACCCGCGCCGGCATCGTCACGCTGTCAAGCCGGCTTGGCCGCAACTGGGCCCACTATGGCTACCTTGGTCTCGTTATAGGCGCATATGTGACGCTGGCGCTGTCGGTCGCCCTCCGCTGGCTGCCGCCTATGGCGATCATTGCGATCTTTTCGCTGCCGTTCCTGGCCCGGGTTGTCCGCTCAGCCGAGCTGGGCGCGTCCGGTCAGGCCCGCGCAATCGCCATGATCGACCTCGAGACAGCCCGGCTGCACTTTGCCTTCGGCTCGCTCCTGGTGCTTGGCCTGGTGCTGGCGCGGCTGGTGCCGGCATGACCCGATCTGGCGCCCCAAGTCGAAGGCTCGAGGCAGCCGCCGTGCTCGGACTTGTTGCCGCTGGGCCAGCTTTCGCGGCGACCTTTCGCGGCCCTCGCGACCGGTTCTGGTCGCGCATGACCATGACTGGCGCCGTGCTGGGCGGCCTGGCGCTGGTCGCCAATCCGAGGCTTCGGCGGACGCGCGTCGGGCCGCGAGAGGCGGCCCTGGGGCTCGCGTCTGCCGCCGCGCTCTACGGCACGTTCAAACTCGGCGACCGATTCGCGCGACGGTTCGTTCCGGGTGGCGACGCCCAGATTCGCGACATCTACTCGCTGCGTGAGCTAGCACCGCGAGGGGAGACTGCGGCGCGCCTGGTCACGATCATCGGACCGGCCGAGGAGCTGTTCTGGCGAGGCCTCGTCCAAGAGGCGTTGATGCGTCGCTACGGGCGCTGGACCGGGGCCGCAATGGCGGCCGTGGCCTACTCAGCCGTCCACATCACGACGGGCAACTTCACCCTCATGGGAGCCGCCGGTGTGGCAGGCGCCCACTGGTGCATCCTCTATGCCGCGGGCGTCCCGATCGGAGCCCTCATCGTCAGTCACTGCGCCTGGGACGTGTGGATATTCCTGGTCCAACCGACAGGCGAGGTTGCCGTAGTGGGGCCGGCTCGCCGGAACATAGCCTAATCGCTGCCCGCCGCGCCGGTACATCGCCGCCGCGCCGGTACATCGCCGCCGCGCCGGTCGATTGCGCGTGGTCGCCTGCGCGTGTCGCCTGAAAGCTCGGCGGGGTGGCTGGGATGAGCTGGTCGTCTACCGAGGAACTGGTCGCCAGCAAGCCCGGCGGCCTCGAATATCTGCTTGCTTGAGCGTGCCGGTTTGACCTGGGACCCGCCCGGCCCAAGCAAGCGTCATATGGCAATCACACGCGTCTTCGAGTGGCTCCGCTGGCGGCCCCTTCGCCTCAGAGGAGAACGAGGCCGCTGGCCTCTGGGGCGCGGCTCTCCTTCAGGGTTGCAAGGAGCGTCCTCTGGGGCAGAGGGAATTGCTCTGTCAGAACTCGTCCGTGGGCCCTTACCGTGTCGCGGTTACATCTCGTGTCGTTGAGCAGAAGTACGACGCCGGCGATGCCCGGATCGTCCCTCAGCTTCAGCGAGGTGCGTCGCTGGAGCGCCTGAACGTCGCGAAGTCGCGTCTCTGCCTCGACAGCCACTCGCAGGCCAGCCACATCCATCACGGCATCCCATGCACGCTGATCACCGACTATGGGGAGTGGCACTTCGTACCGCCATCGGACTCCGGGTCCCGTACGGTCCCTTAACCTATCCAACAGCGTCCGATGCGCGGCATCCCGGATTGGCGGACCCGCCGGATAGGCCCTCGCGCTCAACTCCATGCCGACCGCCGCTAACAGGTAACAGAGATCGCGGAGGGGCACTGTCGAAAGCGAACCGCGCTCTATCTCGCTCACCTTGGACTGAGTGATGGACGCGACCGTTGCGACCTGGCGCTGGCTTAGCCCGCGCGACAAACGGCCCTCTCGTATCTCATCGCCGAGCGACCTGATGATCGTGCCCGCTCGACGTGCTGCCAGATCGCGAGCACGTTGAGAAGTAGCCATGTCGGAAGCATGCCTCCAGGCGCTCTACTCCCGATTACCTGGAAGGCCACGCCTGCTGCCCCCGCGTAATCGCCCTGGGGTATGAACCCGCGACGGAGTGGCAGTGGGGTGGTCCCGGCCGGTGGCTCGGGGCAGCCCCCAGGTGGGCACGTTCGCCGGCTCATCGCCCTGGGGTATGAACTGGCGGTGGGAGTGGCTCCGGCGAGTGGCTCCGGCGAGTGGCTCCGCCGAGTGGCCCCGGCGAGTGGCTCCGGCGAGTGGCTCCGCCGAGTGGCCCGGTGGAGTGGCCCCACCGAGTGGCCCCGCCGAGTGGCTCCGCCGAGTGGCTCCTGCGAGTGGCCCGGTGGAGTGGCCCCGCCGAGTGGCCCCGCGGAGTGGCACGGTGGAGTGGCCCCGCCGAGTGGCCCGGTGGAGTGGCCCCTCGGGCAACGACAGGCCGCGGGGCCCCTCCGAGCGTCGGAGGGCCGCTCACCGCGCGCGCATCTATACTCGGTAGCCCGCCGATCATCACCGACCGGCGACCCGATTCTGAGGAGCTGGCGTCATGGATCCCACCGCACCGGAACGAGTCGTCCCCGCATCCGCCGCCGTTGCCCCGGTCGGCGCCCCGGCAGGCGGCCTCTCCCCGGCGGAGATCGACGCCTTTGCGGCCGCCGGCGACTACGCGGCCATCTCCAAGCCGAACCTGTCCCCCATCTTGGGCCGCTACTACGAACGCAGCTGGAGCCACGGTGAGGGCCACACCCTGTACGACTCGGCCGGCCGCGGCTTCCTGGACTTTGCCTGCGGAATCGCCACGACCTCGTTGGGCCACCACCACCCGGCGGTCACGGCGGCGATCAAGGACCAAGCCGACAAGCTGCTCCACATTTGCAACGCCCTGGGCTATCTGGAGCCCGTCGGAAGGCTCGCGGCGATGCTCGCCGACGCCTGCCCCGACCCGCTCGACACCGTCTTCTTTGGCAACTCGGGCGCAGAGGCGGTTGAAGCCGCTCTCAAACTGGCCCGGCGAGTCACCGGACGGCCCGGCATCATCGCCTTCCGCGGCGCGTTCCACGGGCGCACATTCGGCGCCGCGTCGGTCACCAGCTCAAGCATCAACTACCGCCTCGGGTACGAACCGCTCCTGCCCTCCGTCTACCTGACCCCCTTCCCCAACGTCTACCGCTACTTCGGGGATGACGAAGAGTCCGCGACGGCGGGAGCCATGAGCGCACTTCGAACGCTTCT
>JAYVMQ010000126.1:0-3921 GCA_043758855.1 Chloroflexota bacterium | reverse complement strand
CGGACGCGTCGCGACCGCAATCAACCCATTCGGCGGCAAAGATCCCGGCACGCTCGAAATCCTGTGCGTCAATCCGGCGGCGCCCGCTGGTGGGACGGCCAATCTACAGCCCTACTTCCCGACCTCGGATTTGGGGCGGTTCTCGGCCGGGGCGGCGCGGAGCTTCGCGGCCTCGACTCCCTGGGTGAGCTTCCCGAACCAATACGCCGCCCATTGCGTCAACAGCGGCCGCGCATCCTGGCTCCAGATCAATCGGATCGGCGGCGCGTCCGACAAACGGCCGGCGGTTTCGCCGAGCGACCAGCGCTGGGGCCTTCACACCGTCGATGTGAGCATCGCCCTCGGCAACCTGGTCGAACTGATCAGGTCGGAGTCGGCCGCGTTTCACTGAGGCCTAAGGGCCGAGGCTAGGGCAACCAGACTCCTGCTAGATGCCGCTCTGGCGCAGTCGCGTGACCACGGCCGGCAGCCAGCGATCCAGATACGCGGCGTCGTAGCGGGCTCGGATTGTGGCCGAGACCGTGGCACGATCGAAGGGCGAGGCGTCGGTCAGCGCGTCCGCCACGGACCCGTACACGCCGCCCGCGATGCCCGCGACCAAGGCCGCACCAAGGGCCGCCGCCTCGCCGGTCCGGACCACTTCCAGCCGGCCGGGGCCCAATGCCGCCTTAGCGGTGACCCAGCGCCGGTTCCGGGACCCGCCGCCGGTGAGCTTCACGCGGTCGAGCCGCGTTTCCGTAATGCGGGCGAGCTCGTCGAGCATCCAGCGAACGTGATATGCGGCACCGTCAACCATAGCTGCGGCCAGGTCCGGCAGGCCGTGCGTCTCGCGCAAACCCTCGATCTCGAGAGTGGCCGAGGGGTCGTGGTGTGGCGCCGTCCGGCCCCGCAGATACGGCAGCACGATCGGCGCCACGGGCCCGGACCCGGCCCGCTCGAGAAGGGCGATAAAACGCGCATATCGGTCGCTGCCATTGTCGCCGCCGAGCGCCTCTCGGGCGCCGTCGGGCGCGTCGCCTGACCCGGTCTTCCCCACGCCTGACCCGGTCTTCCCCACGCCTAACCCGGTCTTCCCCACGCCTCCCGCGCCTCCCGCGCCCGCGCCCGCGCCGCCCTCACCCACCGCCCGGCCCTCGACCCCGGGCAGAAACGTCTCGATGAACCACTCCACCAGCGCCCCGGACGATTGCAGACCGCCGGACACGTAGGCTAGACCGTCCACGGCGTGGCAACCGGTCGAGAAGCCGCTCCGGCGCACCTCTTCGGTAAGAGTCGGCGCCGCCGTCACCAGCATCGTGGCTTCGGCGCTGCCCATCGAGTCGAGCACGTCGCCGACCTTGGTCACGCCTGCCCCGATGGCTCCGGCCAGGTGGTCGTGGCCCGCAACTACCACGGGCGTCCCCGCCGGCAGGCCCAGCCGAGTGGCGGCCTCGGCGGTCAATCCGCCCACCGCCTGGCCGAGCGGCAAGACCGTAGGCATCTCCTCTGGCGTCAGGCTGGCAAGGCCGAGCAACTCGGCATCCCAAGCGCGCAGCGTCACGTCGAAGGCCAGAGTCCGGCAGGCTAACGAGGCGTTCGTCCCCAGCTGCCCCGTCAGGTCCAGGGCGACAAGTTCCGCGACGCCGGCCCAGCGGCGCAAGCGCGTGAAGTCGGCCGCCTTATGTTCGCGCAGCCAGAGCAGCTTGGGCAGCGTGTACTTGGGATCGGGTCGCAGGCCCGTCCGAGCGAAAAGCGAGGCCGCGCCGATCTGCCGTTCCAGCCAGGCAGCCTGCCGTTCCGGCCGTGGATCGTGCCAGGCGAGGATGTCGCCGACAGGCGCGCGGCGGCGATCGATGGGCACGCCGGACTCGGCCATGCTGGCGATGCCGATGGCCGCGGGCTTCTGCCCGATCGATGAGACGGCCGCAGCCACGCACTCTGCGATTGCCGACGAGACGGAAGCTAGCATTTCGCCGGGACGGTGGAAGGCGCCACCGCCCCGTACGGCGTGGGTCTCCGTGGCTCTTAGGGCGACGTGGATTACGCCACTTTCGGGGGTCACGAGCGCAGCCCTAATGTGCGTCGAACCGACATCGACCCCGATCAGACTCCGCGAACCGGGGTGGCTTCCTGCAGGCATGCGCTAATCATGCATCCGCTGATGGGCAGGCTTGGGTCGCGAATCGCACCGGGCCCGTCGGTGCCTGGTCTAGTTTGCCTCCTTGGAAGGCCCGGCGCCCAGATCCACCGTGACTGCCACCTCATCCGCGCCGGCCCGTACGTTGCGACAATTGCCGGGCCGGCCCCACATCACCGGCCGGATGTCATAGTGGCATTCAGACACGGAGGCTCCATGACGCAGGGACAAATCGACACCTCGAAACTGACATCCCATGCCCGCGAGTCACACTCGCACCTACGCGGCCGACTGAACGGCGGCAGTGCGGACAACGACCTCGACGGCCTACCACCTCGCAGCCCGATCACGCTGCCGGCCGAGTTGGACGATCCGACCGTCCGCGCCCGGCGCGAGGCCATCGCCCCGGACGACTTCAGCCGCTTCGAAGGCTATCTGGCCGAGATCTTGACGGCCCTCGGAATGGACCTGAACACGCCCGGCACTCTCGACACGCCTCGTCGGCTGATGCGAGCCCTCTTCGACGCGACGGAGGGCTACGAAGGCGATCCGAATCTCGTCGCCGTCTTCCCAACCGAGTGCTACGGCGGCTCAAGTTGCGAGTTGTCGCAGGTGGTCGAGGGCCCGATCCCGTTCACCGCACTGTGCGAACACCATGCCTTGCCCTTCGTTGGGCGCGCCTTCGTCGGCTATATCGCCCACGAGAACATCATCGGCATAAGCAAGCTGACCCGGCTGGTCAGAATTGCCACGAGGCGATTCGGCGTCCAGGAGAGGATGACCCACCAGATCGCAGAGACGCTGGCAAAGCTGACGGAGCCACACGGCGTGGCCGTGTATATGGAGGCTCACCACCTGTGCACCCAGATGCGAGGCGTGCGCGAGGTGCAGCCAATCACCAGGACGACGGCCTTCATCGGTGCGTACGAGGGCAACTCCTCACTGCGCTCAGAGTTTTACGATCTGGCGGGGCTCCAGCGAGGGGTCCGCGAGTGAGGTGATGCGATGACCGGCCGAAGCGAGGGGCTACCACTCGAGCTGCTATGGTCCGCGGCAGGGGGGCCGACGTCCAAGGTGGAAGCGCGCGGCGGCCAGTTGCCGTCGGAGCTCGCCAGGCGGTTCGAGGGTGACCTGGCGATCGACCTCCACCCCGACCGGCCGACGATCGTCGGTAACTTCGTGTCGAGCCTCGACGGCGTCGTGGCGCTCGGCCAGAGCGAGCCCAACGCCGGCGGCGGCGAGATCAGCGGCTTCTCGGATGCGGACCGATACATGATGGCCTTGCTGCGCTGCCTGGCAGATGTCGTCGTCGTGGGCGCAGGCACCCTTCGCGTGGGCCGTCGCCACGTCTGGAACGCGGCGCATCTTCAGCCCGCGCTGGTCGGCGCGTTCGCCGGCTGGCGCTCACAACTGCGGCTGACACCACAGCCGACCACGATCGTCGTGACCGCCAGCGGCAACCTGGATGCGACGCATGCGGGCCTGAACGTCCCAGACCTGCCGGTCATCGTGGTCACCACACAGGCAGGCGCCGCTCGTCTGGCAGCCCTGCCGCTATCTCGAAACGTCCGAATCGAGGCTGTTGGGGACGGCTCGCAGGTCCCACCTGGAGCTTTGCTCGAGGTCATCCGCGGCACCGGCGCGCGCCTAGCCCTGTGCGAGGGTGGACCTCATTTGTTCGGCGACATTCTGCGGGCTCACCTCGTGGACGAACTCTTCCTTACGATGGCCCCGCAGGTGATCGGCCGCGACGCCACGGACCATCGCCTCGGCCTCGTCGAGGGCGCCAGCTTTGGGGGCGGCCT
>JAYVMQ010000125.1:0-2403 GCA_043758855.1 Chloroflexota bacterium | reverse complement strand
TCGGAAGTATCAGAAGCCCACGGATCGAGGGTGTCAGAAGCTCGCCGCATAATCTTACCTCCATGGGCGTCGCCCACGAGGCCGTCCCAAGCACAAGATCTAGCGGTTCCGCTGCCCCTCGACCACAACATGTTGTGGTTTTGGCGCGCCCGGAGGGATTCGAACCCCCGACCCTCTGATCCGAAGTCAGATGCTCTATCCACTGAGCTACGGGCGCACTGTTCGACGACTGGTTCCACGCTCATTCCGACCGTCTGATCCGCCGATGCGATCCTTGCTCGACGGATGGAGGAACCAAAGCATCTGATCCGGCGACGGAGCCACTCCGCTGGAGCCTGAACCGCGACATGGTAACCGTTCGGCGCCTCGGTGACAGATGCACTCGGTGACAGATGCACTTCCCACCGAGCCGAGTCGTAGCAGCTCGGAGTCCGAGTGCGCATCGTCGAACGGGCGGCACGCGTTGACCGCTCCCCTAGAGATACGTCCGCTCCCGGATTGGACCGTACGGTCTGGCACAGCGAATAGCACATACTCTTGACGCTAGACCAGTCTATGAGTAATAGTATGTTGCATGAGCAGGACAAAGCGGGCCCTCTTTCCGGCAACCCAACGGCAGGCGATTGAATTGGGTGCCCGTCTGCGGCTGGCCAGGCGACGGCGCGGGATCAGCATTGCCGAGATGGCGTCGCGCGTGCTCGCATCTAGCCCAACCATCGCCCGTCTCGAGCACGGTGACCTCGCTGTGAGTGCCGCTGTGCTCGCCCGATACCTTGAGGTTCTCGGGCTGGCGTCCGATCTGGACCGCATCGCGGAGCACGACGAGGCCGGTGCCGCCATCGCAGACGAGCGACTTGGTCGCCCTCGCCGCCCTAAATCGCGAGGTCTCGCAGATGAACTCTAGGCGCGAGGATCTGGTCGTCTTCCTCGATGCGCCTGAGCTTGGGGAGCCCCGTCCGGTCGGCGTGCTGACTCGCTGGTCGGGCGCGATTCTCTCGGTGGCCTTCGCGTACGCACGCTCGTGGCTCGAGGACGTCGAGCGCAACTTCGCGATCGACCCGGCGCTTCCGTTGAGCGAGGCCCAGCACACGGTGCCGGGCCGCCGCGTGCCGGGCATATTCGCCGACACGGCGCCGGACAAGTGGGGTGAGGCGCTCATGGTGCGTCGGGAGGGCCGCGACCTCGACGCCTGGGAGTTCCTGGTGGGCGTCGCGGACGAGACACGCATGGGGGCGCTGCGACTCCGCGAGGGGGTGGACGGTCCATTCATCGCCGATCACGAGCCCGCCGTTCCGCCGTACTCGCGCCTCCACGAACTTCAAGCGTTGGCCCGTCGCTTCGAGGATGACCCGAACTCGATCACACCAAGCGAGATTGCCTTGCTCGTTGCGCCCGGCTCGTCGCTGGGCGGGGCTCGGCCCAAGGCCAATTACATGTCGCCCGACGGGAGCCTATGGATCGCCAAGTTCCCGTCAAGGACGGACCGCCGTGACGTTGCGGCCTGGGAGCACGCGTACGCCAACCTGGCGCGGACAGCCGGAATCGAGGTCGCCGCGACTGAACTCGTCACGGTCGTCGGACCAATGCGCACGTTTGCGACCCGCCGCTTTGACCGAACGCCCGCGGGGCGACGGCTCTACGCGTCTGCCGTGACCATGACCCGCAGGACCGACTCGGTCGGCGCCGACTACATCGACATCGTCCAGGCGATCACCGACCACGTGGGGCCCGACCATGTCCGCCAAGATCTCCAGCAGCTCTACCGGCGTATGAGCTTCAACGTGCTCGCGGGCAACCGCGACGACCACCTGCGCAACCACGGATTCCTGCACCACGCTGACGGGTGGCGACTCGCCCCGGCATTCGACATGAACCCGGCGCGAGAAATGCGCGAACACGCAACCGCGGTCAACGGCAAGGTGGCCTCGCCAGACGCCAGGGACGTGCTCGACGTCCGCTCCTTCTTCGGGCTGAGCGAGAAGGCCGCCAGGGCCGTCATCGCCGAGGTGGCCGACGCCGTGAGCGACTGGCGGTCACAGGCCACGGCGGTCGGCATCGATAGTCGAGAGCAGGATCAGGTCGCCGTCACGTTCAGCGCTTTGGCGAGCGCGGCCACTCTCTGAGCGCGTACTTCGGCGCGTCGAAGGTCCCGGCCTCCCAGATCGTCGAGGCTCAATGGTCGCCGTCGCCGGGGCGATTACGCGTGGACCACGCCGCCGTGCTCGAATGTCATGGCGCGCTGGAGGGCAGCGTCGCGGAGATGGTCGGGGATCTCGACGGGACCGCCCATGGCCGCCGCGTTGATACCGGCTTGGGCCGCCTCTTCGATGACTTCGCCGACCATGATGGCGAGCTCCGCGGTCCGGTGGAAGACGAGCACGCCGTGGTTTGACAGAAGTACGG